>JAFYYJ010000004.1 GCA_017557605.1 Salinivirgaceae bacterium | reverse complement strand
CATAATTCGTAATTCGTAATTAAATCTGTGAAAATCCGTTAAATCAGTGTCATCTGTGTTCTTAAAATATTACTCAAATAGTTGCAAATCAACAAAATAACCCAGAGCCTTGTGACCGTTGGCGTTGGGGTGCAGATTGTCGTTGTCGTGCAGATCGGGGTTCATAACTGTTGTGTCCGAAGTGCTGCAAATGGCTTTCTCAAAGTCGATTACGGCATCGAACTTGCCGCAAGTGCGAATCCAGTTGTTCACGGCCAGACGGCACTGTTCCTTTTCGGGCGACCCGTAGAAGCACTCTTTGAACGGGGTGACGGTTGCGCCGTAAATCTTCAGCCCGTGAGCGTGTGCCGTGTCAATCATTTTTGAGTAAGCATCAATCAACTCTTTCTCGGTCATAGACGGATTTGGCGAGTAGCCCATATCGTTAACGCCTTCAAACAAAATGACATACTTAACGCCAGGTTGCTCAATCACGTCGCGGTTAAAGCGCACCGAGGCGTTGGGGCCCAGTCCGCCGCGAATGACGCAGTTGCCGCCAATACCCATATTGAGCACAGCAAGTTTGCTTGTTGCTGGATTTGCCAGCAGACGCTCCGAAAAGACATCAGTCCAGCGGTTCACCTTGTTGGTGGTTGAGCCGCGACCGTCGGTAATTGAGTTACCCACAATGGCAATGGCAGCTGTCGGTTCGTCGGCAACCACGTCGAGGCGCTCAATGGTGTACCAGTGATCGGTAGTGACAGCATCAGCAAAATCGGTGTTATTCAGTTCGTTGCCTGTCAAGATGTACGATGTTGTGCGAGAACCTGGATGGCCAGTGATATCAGTCGGCACAAAAGTGTAGGCGATGGTTACGGCCACATCCATACGCGGTGTCAGCGCAAACGGCAGCGCATCGGAAATAACAGATTGGCCCTTCTCAATATCGATGGCTTGCTTTCCGTCGAACAGCACGTTCACGGCCTTGTCTGCGTCAATCTTGCTGCCTTCGAGGGCGGGAGCGAGGCTGACGGCGGCAATCTTCAGCACGTCGTTGCCAAACTCGTTCGAGAGTTTCAAACGTACGGTCTCGCCGCCAATCGATACGCGGATTTTCTGGCGGATGGTGTTGCCGCTGATTCCAGGCTCTGGCGGGCAGTTATGCGGCTCGGTCAGTTGGACGGCTGTTCCCCAGGTTCCAACCCAGCGCGCATTGTCTTGTTGCGCAGTCTGTTGCGAGCACGATGCAACCATCATCGCGCAAGCAATCAAACAATAGTTTTTGATTGTTTTTAAATGTTTCATTGTCTTGATAATTAACGTGTTACTATTAGTTTTAGATAAAATGATTTTGGTTGTAAAATATGCAAAAAAATGATATCGGGAATTGTATGCAACAAAAAATACAATCGGTTGCACAAATAAAGGTGTTGATTACTTATGGTGATGTAAAAACAAGGGATAATCAGCTCGAAAAATCCTCGGTGCCATCGTAATCCGACGGCGCAACCCCATATTGCTTTTTAAATACAGTGCTGAAGTAAGCTGCGCTTGCGAATCCGCACATCTCGCTGATTTCCGTAATGTTGTACTTCTGTGCTTTCAGTAATTGCAGTGCATATTCAAGGCGCGCGGTTTTTATGAAATCGGTGGGCGAGAGGTCGGTAAGAGCCTTTATCTTCTTGTATAACAGCGACGAACTGACGTTCATTGCGGCGGCAAACTGCTCCTTGTCGAAATCGCAGTTGCCCATATTCTCTTTAACCGTAAGGTGCAGTTTCTGAACAAATTCATCATTCTGCTTATTGCCTAACTCAACAGGTGTGCCATGCGACAGACTGTTGATAATCTTTGATTTAGTCAGTTGGCGGTTGCGAACGAGCGTTTTCAACCGTATGCGCAGAATGTCCATATCAAACGGCTTTGTCAGATAGTCATCGGCGCCAAGTCCAAGGCCTTGCAACTGTTCGGCGCGGCCCGAAAGAGCCGTCAGCAGAATGATTGGTATGTGCGCCGTCTCAAAAGTGGATTTCAGTCGTTGGCACAGCTCAAAACCATCCATTTCGGGCATCATAATGTCGGAAATAACAAT
>JAFYYJ010000019.1 GCA_017557605.1 Salinivirgaceae bacterium | reverse complement strand
GCCGCCAAAGCCAAATTCGCCGTAGCAGGAAAGAGCGGCAAGGATGACGACAACTATCTGATTATAAACAAGGCCGGTACGCAAATCTATGTTGATGACGAAGACTCAGACAAAGCCGCCAAAGCCAAGTTTGCAGTAGCAGGCAAAAGTGGTAAGACTGACGACAATCTGTTGGTTGTGAACCAGTCTGGTACAAAAGTTTTTGTTGACGATGACCCAACCGACCCGGGCAAGGCTGCCAAGGCCAAATTCGCCGTTGCAGGAAAGAGCGGCAAGGATGACGACAACTATCTGGTTGTGAACAAGGCCGGTACGCAGGTCTTTGTTGACGAGGCCGACGGCAAGGCTGCAAAAGCCAAGTTTGCCGTTGCAGGCAAAAGCGGAAAAGCCGATGGTAGCGTTGGTGACAACTATTTCGTAATCAACGACGAGGGAACAAAAGTATATGTTGATGGTGTTAATGGCCAGAAAGCCGCCAAAGCCACATTCGCTGTGGCAAGTGTGCGCAACGGCAAGGCCGAGACAGCCGAAGATTTCTTCCTCGTTAACAAAGACGGAACCAAAGTGTTTATTGATGAGGAGGAACACAGCAAGGCTGCCAAAGCCACATTTGCCGTGGCAAGTGTTAAAAAAGGCAAAGATGGTGACGCCAATACAGACGTAAACCCCAACTATCTGGTTATCGACTCCGACAGCGCCCGTGTCTATATCGACAACACCGACAACGGCAAGGCTGCAAAAAGCGGATTTGCTGTGGCTGGCAAAAGCGGCGCCAAGGGCAGCAATGTTGACATGCTCAAAGTTACCAAAGACAGCACCCGCGTTTATGTTGAGGGTGGTGGCGGCAAGAGCGGCTTCGGCGTTGAAGGCAAAGGCGCCGCCGGCGGCAAAAACGGTTTTGCCGTATCGGAGAAAGGCGCAAGCGGAAACACCGGCTATATGAACATTACCGCGCAGAACTTCTTTGCAGGTTACGATGCCGGTAAGAAAACAACAGGCACCAACAACACCTTTGTTGGCAACAACGCGGGTATTGCAAATGCTGAAGGTGAAAGCAACGTGTTTATAGGCAAAGATGCGGGCATAACAAACCTAACTGGTTCCGATAATGTTGTGCTGGGTACTAGCGCTGCAAAAAGCGCTAAATCAATGTCTGGTTCGGTTGTGATTGGAAAGGAAGCTGGTACGGGCTCATCATCATCAACCACAACAGAAGATGTGTTTATCGGTTATCGTGCAGGTTATTATAACTCAACAGGTGCCCAAGACGTATTCTTAGGCAACAGAGCAGGTTACAACAATACACAAGGAAGTTACAATGTGTTTATAGGCGACCATGCCGGATACAATAACACTACAACCAGTTACAATGTGCTTCTTGGGTATTATGCCGGATATAACAACAAGGCGGCTAACAACGTCTTCCTTGGCTATCAGGCAGGAAAGGCAAACACCACCGGTACAAACAATGTTGTTTTAGGCACAAACGCAGGTCTAACCAACACAATCAGTTCTAACAACGTGTTTATTGGAAATAAGGCAGGATATACCACAAAAGGAACCGCCGCAATATCGAATTATAAAAATCCGCGTACCAACCAAACTGAAACCATTTACGACGGCTCAAATAACGTGTTTCTTGGCAACGAGGCTGGTTACAGCAACACTATTGGCTACAACAACGTGTTCCTTGGCAACTATGCGGGCGCGAAAAACACAAAGGCCAACAACAATGTGTTCTTGGGTTACAGCGCCGGTCTTTCAACTACCGAAGGCGGTAGCAACGTATTCCTTGGCAATGAAGCTGGTTATAAAAATGTTAGTGGTGAAAGTAATGTTTTTATTGGTACCAGCGCCGGCAGATGGAATGAATATGGCTCAAGAAATGTGGCATTAGGCGAAGATGCAGGAAGATGGCTTTGGGGCTCCCAAAATGTACTTTTAGGTTATGGAGCAGGTGTGGGTGACGACGATTACAACTATGGCGATAACAACGTTATGATTGGATACGAAGCTGGTTATGATAACATTGACGGTTCAGATAATGTGTTTCTGGGAACTTACGCTGGTAAATACAATTATTCAGGCAATAACAATGTTTATTTAGGCACGTATGCAGCACAGCACACCTATACTGGTTATGACAATGTTGTTTTAGGCTCATCAGCCGCAACTGACGCAAATTATATGGAGCGCACCATTGCCATAGGTAAAGAAGCCGGCAAGGGTTCGGGTTCATCAACTTCAACCGACGATGTTTTCATTGGCTTTCAGACTGGTTTCAACAACACAACTGGTATAAACAACGTGTTCCTTGGCAACCAAGCGGGATACACCAACACAACAAGTAAGAACAACGTGTTTATCGGCTACAAGACTGGCTACAGCACAAACGGCGGAACAGAAACAGTGTCGCTTTTCAATCCATTAAACGGAGCAAACGGTGCCAACGAAACTGTTCCCAAAGGCTCTAACAACGTGTTCCTTGGCAATCAGGCTGGTTACAAAAACACCACCGGCTACAGCAACGTATTCCTTGGCAACAACGCCGG
The DNA here is from genome assembly GCA_017557605.1 of Salinivirgaceae bacterium. Lineage (GTDB taxonomy): Bacteria > Bacteroidota > Bacteroidia > Bacteroidales > SZUA-534 > RUG13583. The sequence continues at coordinate 6,543 of JAFYYJ010000019.1, read as the reverse complement.
TGTGAAGAACACCACTGCCGCAAACAACGTGTTCCTTGGCAACTATGCTGGTATGAGCAACGAAACTGGTGCAAGCAACGTGTTCCTTGGCAACTATGCTGGTAATAGCAACTATTCAGCCTCGAGCAACGTGTTCCTTGGCAACTATGCTGGTAATAAAAACTATTCAGGCTCAAGCAACGTGTTTATTGGCAATAGTGCTGGTTATACCAACAATAGTGGTAACTACAATGTCTTTATTGGTACCAACGCTGGTTACACTAACTCAGGAAGCAGTTACAATGTATTCCTCGGCTACTATACAGGATATTTAAACACGGCCGCGAATAACACATTCATAGGTTATCGGGCAGGTAGATATAATAGCTCAGGTGCAGGCAATGTCTTCCTGGGCAAAGAATCTGGTTTTAACAACACTACAGGCGCGAACAACGTAGTCTTGGGTACACAAGCCGGATATACCAACACTTTGAGCTCCAACAACGTATTTTTAGGCAACTTGGCAGGTTACACAACTAAGGGTACAAGCACAATGACTGTTACAAATCCTCGCACAAACTCGAGTGAAACCATTTACAACGGCTCAAACAACGTGTTCCTTGGCAATCAGACTGGTTACAGCAACACCACTGGTTACAACAACGTATTCCTTGGCAACAATGCCGGCCTTAAAAACACTACAGCCAGCAACAACGTCTTCTTGGGATATAATGCTGGTGTGAGCAACCAAATATCTTCAAACAATGTGTTCCTTGGTAATGAAGCAGGATATAATTCGGGTAAAGATATTACCTATTCTTATTCTTTGATGAATCCACTTACAAACACAACTGAAACTTTTAACGAAGGTTCAAACAATGTCTTCTTGGGTAATCGTGCGGGATACAGTAACACCAGGGGCTACAATAATGTTTTCCTTGGTAACAATGCTGGTATCAGTAATACTTGGGGAGATAATAATGTGTTCTTAGGTGTTAATGTTGGAGCAAAAAATGATACTGGCGACGACAACGTATTTTTAGGCAACTACGCTGGATATTCCAATGTAAGTGGTGGAGCTAATGTGTTTCTTGGAAACTATGCCGGAGAGAAAAATACAACAGGTGAGCATAATGTTTTTCTTGGTTACAACGCGGGTAATAAAAACACAACAGGTGACGATAATGTGTGCATTGGCAAAAGTGCTGGCCAAAAAATCACAACAGGTGTAGGCAATATATGTATTGGTTTGAATGCAGGAAGTGAGAACGATTGGGGCAATTACAATATATTAATCGGCTATGAAGCAGGGCGGGCTAACGAACTTGCAGGCAAAAGCAATCTGCTCCGTATAGGTAACAACAATGGCTATACCGCTTGCTTGCTTGAAGGTGATTTTAATACGATGCATTTAAAAGTGAACAATTCTTTAGAGTCAAATGTAATAACCTCCAATGTTTACATGACAGCGGACGGTACTTTAACAGCAAATAGCTATTTTTACGCTAACGAGCTTTCGTACTTTAGCAAAACTGCTTATACATCTGATTTAATACCTATTGGCAAATACATGGATTTAGGCAATAGCGACAACCACTACGATGATTTGTATGTTGACTATGGTATGATTAATAGCAGCTTTGCCACTGGTTATAGGTTGGCTGTTGGTGGAAGCATTTATCGTACAGGTTCTTGCAGCCAATCGTCAGACGCTCGGTTGAAAAAAGATGTGGAAACAATAAGCGGTGCGTTGGACAAAGTGCTGAAACTGCGCGGTGTTACCTTCTATTGGAAGAGTCGTGAGGAGATTGCCGCCGTCAAAGGTGTTCCTGTGGACAGCGTTAATTGCGATTATGACGACAAACAGCAAATTGGTGTCATAGCGCAAGAGATTGAAGAAGTGTTGCCACAACTTGTCCACACCGATGATAAAGGATACAAGGCTGTAAGCTATGACAACCTTGGCCCTGTTCTTATCGAGGCCATAAAAGAGCTGAAAGCGGAGAAAGACGAGTTGCAAACAACCGTTACTACTCAGCAACAGCAGATAGACGAGCTGAAACGCATGGTGGAGGAACTGCTTAAGAAACAATAGAAACCGTTTTGGGCGAAAGCCCGCAAGTATAATTTGATTTTTTTCATTTAGAAAAGGCTACAGCCGTGAGGTTGAGGCCTTTTTTAATGATTGAAGGATTGAAGGATTGAGGGAATGAATAAAACGTCATGCTGAATTTACCCCGATAGCTATCGGGACGGCATCTCTGCCAATAACATGAGATTCCGATTTTCATCGGAATGACGAGGCTTTGTCATGCTGAATTTATTTCAGCATCTCTGCCAAGATGAAAAGATTCTGTCCCGATAGCTATCGGGATTCGTCGGAATGACATTTATTGTTATGCATTGTCTGGGGTTCACACCCCGGCCTGTGATATGTCACGCCTCCGGTGTTGTTTTTCGGTTGCGCCCTGCGGGCGGATATTTTTAGAAATTTGAATTAAAAATTATGCAAAATTCTAAAAATCATTTTTTTACAAATTTTCTATTGAATTTTGTTGAAATTTCTCGCGTTAGCGATAACCGAGAAATAAAAAATCACCGAAAACCGAGTTTTCTTTTTCAAAAAAAATGCGCAACTTTCAGCAAACATTCTGAATGGAGAGCATTATTTACATTGGCAGCGTAGAAAACCGACCAACCATATTCAACAAAAGCGATGATAATCATCAGGTGATTTCCATTGCAAAGGTTGATATGGATGCCATTGGACAAATGCCTTCAACGCTGATTGTCATCGACTTAAAAAGCATCGGTTTGGAGGAAGCCCTGCCGCTTGTAACCGACAGGCATTTCAGCGACACAGCTTTTGTGGCCCTTGTGGCGCCAGGCAATGCCAATCTAGTTAAAACAGTTTATGAATCAGGATTTTACGATTGCATAAGCACACCCGACACTGCGGAGGAGAATGTCAGGCTTGAAACCATAATCAGCCGTGTTACAAACCGCAACAAACGGCGCGGCAAGTTCCGCAAGGTGATGCAGTGCATCGACCTGTCGTCGAACTCATTTATGATTCTCGACGCCGAGGGCGAAATAATCTGGTGCAACGACGGCTTTGTGCAGATGTACGGCTACGGCCTTGAGGATTTCAAGAGGAATTTCGGCAGTAACATTCTGGAATTCAGCGATAATCCGAACATCAAAAAATATCTTGACAGATGCATTGTCAACAAGGAGCCAGCAACCTACTCGGCGGCCTACACCACGGGCGACGTCTGCAAATGGATTCAGACCACGCTGACTCCCGTTCTGGGCCGCGACGGCAATATCAAAAACCTGTTTGCCGTGGAGACCGACATCACCAAGCTGAAAGAGGCCGAAATGTCGCTGAATCAGAAGAATGAGTATATGCTGTCGCTGACAAAACATCTGCAGGAAACCAACAAACTGCTTGAACAGCAACAGATTGAGATTAACACGCAGAACAACGTCATTGCCGAGGAGAAACGCAAGTCGGACGAGCTGCTGCTCAACATTCTGCCGTTCGAGATAATGCGCCAGCTGAAATCGAAAGGCTCAGTGTCGCCACGCCAGTACAAAAGCACCACTATCCTATTCCTCGATTTCGCCAACTTCACCAATCTGACAAGCGAGCTGACGCCAAAGGAACTGATTGAGCGCCTCGACTCGTATTTCAAGATTTTCGATGACATAACCGACGCGCATTTCATTGAGAAGATAAAAACCATTGGCGACGCCTACATGTGCGCCGGAGGGCTGCCGCTGAGCAACAAGAGCCACCCGTTCGACACGGTTTTGGCCGCCCTCGACATGCAGTATGCTGTGAACAAAATGGCCGAAGAGCAAATAGCAAACGGCATCGACCCATGGCGCTGCCGCATAGGACTGCACACCGGACCGGCCATTGTAGGTGTGGTGGGCCGCAAAAAATACGTTTACGACGTTTGGGGCGTGACGGTGAACACTGCCGCGCGTGTTGAGCAGGAAGGTGTGGTGGGCAAGGTTTGCGTATCGGAGAACACCTACAACTACATAAAAGACTATTTCGACTGCGAGAGCCGCGGCACTATCTACCCGAAACACATGGAACCGCAAATGTCATACATTGTGCACCGCCTCAAACCAGAATTCTCGAGCGACGAGCTGGGGCTTGTGCCTAACGATGTGTTCAAGAAGATGCTTAATACGTTGTAATTGAATGATTAATGTTTAGTGTTTAATGATTAGTGTTTAGTTATAAGGCATAAGTTTAAAGCAGGGAGACGGCTAATCCGAATAATTATAAATCACAAACCGATAATCAGAAATCAAAAATGAAAAAAGTGGAACTTGGAAATATGGCTGTCAGGCTGAAAGCCATGGAAGGAACAAACTGCTGCCAAGCTGTGGCGTTGGCGCTGTCGTCGGAAATTGATATAGACGATGATATTTTGAGGAAAATAGGTGCCGGATTCGGTTCGGGCATGGGGACACAAGACGGCACCTGCGGCGCATTGGTGGGCGCGGGAATGATTGCCAGTCTGAAAACCGAAGGCAAAAACTCGAAACAATTCACCAGCAAAATCCTGACACGATTCCGCGAACTGTCGGGCGCTGTTGCCTGCAAAGACCTTAAAGGCCGCGACACAGGCGTTGTGCTCTGCCCCTGCGACAAATGCGTTTACAACGCAGTTGAGGCTTACTGCGAGACATTTGGAATAGAATAGCACTTGGATAAAACAAAAAAACGCACGGAGCCGAACTCTGTGCGTTTTATTTTACTCAAAACAAACAAGTTAGAACGAGAATTTATATCCTACGCCCAAATATATGTTCCGACTGTGGTGATTGAACACGCTATGCAGTTTTGTACCCTTCTTGTTTGAGTCGATGTCTTTCTCGTTGCAGAAATCGTACAGCCCGTAGAAATCGAACGAGTGCTGTTTGCTAAGTTCCCATTCTGCACCCAAGCCCAAGCGTACTCGGTTGATATACACATCTTTATATCCTTCCCAGCTATAATCGCTGTAGACGCCTTTCAAATCATCGAAAGTGTATGTCCATTTTGGGGCATTCAGCGTATTGCGGATGTCAACGTAAGCGTATGGTGTCCAATCAGTTAAGCCTTTGTATTGTGCCATTAGGCGGGTGCGCAGAGTCCAGCCGTTCTCCACATCCTGATACTTGTTGTTCACCTTTTTGTTGGTCATTTGCAGGCGCTCGCGCAACGACAGTTTGAAGTCGCCCACACGGTACGAGCCTGTGATGTCAAAAGTGAAACGGTGACGGATTTTCCACTCCGTCAATGTATCTTTTGTCGTTTTACGCTCGATAAATGTGTAGCTTACAGCCGTTTTCAAGTAGTTATTCACTTTGTAGCTCACACCAGCCGTGCCTTGATAGCGCCAGAAATTGCTGAAATTCTCATTGAAACGGACTTCGCCATTAGCAAAAGTGTGCAAGCCTTTGGCCAGTTTCTTGTCAACCTCGGCCGAGAATCGTCCGCCAAAATCGGAACCGTCGTCAATAGCATCTTGTGCTGAGACAAATGTCGGCAACGCAAGCAATGCTGCGAGTGATGCTATAATTATCTTTCTCATAATCAGCAGGTTTTAAGATTGTTTATTCAGCATATTTTCTTGCCTTTGTCAGCATATTGATTGTGTTGGTCTCGCCATCCTGAAGGTCGTAGGTAACCTTGATGAAGGCAGCGTCTTTCAGAAAATCGACATGACCAATCTCTATGGCGTTGATTTTTATGCCGATGCGTTTCTCAAGGTCGGCAATCAGCTCTTCGCGTTTTTCGGGTACAATCATATCGATGCGGTCGTAGAGCACCAGTTTTGTTGTGGTGTGGTTAGTCGATACGGCTGTTTCGAGAATGGCTATCAATATCACTATCAGAAGGTTAACCAACACCAGCAGGGCAACGTTGCCCAGTTCAAGTGCGTAGTGCGGATTGGTGGCCACATCGGTAACTTGGAACAGCGACGCAAGGCCGTTGACGGCCGCAAGTGCAATAATGATAAACAGATAGGTCATCTCGCGGATTGGCACGGTCTCGGTACGGTAACGGATGACGCCGAAAATGGCGAACAAGCCGAGAGTCATTCCAACGCCCACCGACACGCTTCCCATAACGTAAAGCAACGCCAGCATTGCCGACGAGAAAATCATAAAGGTGAAGTAGTAGTCGCGGCGGCGGCTCTTGCGATAGTAGAAGAACTGCACCAGAATCCAGCAAATCAGCAAGTTGAGCGCAAAGCGGATACCCAACTCAACAAGTTTCTGCTGCGTGGTCATCATTGCGTCGGTGATTGTCTGCACGTCAAACAGTTCGTCATCGGGCTCGGGATTACCGAAATCAGCGAGAGCGGCGGCTGCAGTTGCATCGTCTTGTGCAAAAGTGCTCGTGGTTGGCATTGCCAGCGCGAGCGACATCAGAATAAGGATAATTCTAATCATAACATTCTATTTTTGAGTTTATTACTTTTTCAATTCGTCGTATTTTCTTTTTGAAACGGTTCGATTTAACATTCGGGTTGGTAATGGTTGTGCCGATGC
>JAFYYJ010000018.1 GCA_017557605.1 Salinivirgaceae bacterium | reverse complement strand
CGTATATTATCCAGAGCCACCCCAACTTTACGATACCACAATTTGCGCCGGAGACGTTCTTACTTGGAACGCCGCACTCAATGGACCATACACTTATCTTTGGAGTGACGGCTCAACCGAAAGTTCGTTGGATATAACAACGGCTGGCGATTATTGGCTCACCATAACTGACACTGCGGGTTATTCGTGGAAGAGCGATACAATAACCGTCAGTATCGATGATTATCCGCTAACAACATTCTTTGTCGATGAAATCTCTGGTCACATAACCAATGCGGCTTTATGTAGTGGTAATGCGCTGGGGTTGGCTTCAAATGCCGATATTACTGTTGCATACCAATGGAATAACGGTGCCACATCTGAACGTATCAGAATAAGTGAGCCGGGCGACTATACACTTGTTTCGACAAACAACCGAGGTTGCCGAGCAACCAATACCGCACATGTGAATATTAAGGGTGCGGCGCCCAAAATCGATTACAGTATCAGTAATTTGTGCTATGGAGACCAGACTGAGTTTGTGGGAAATGCAACATCGGAACAAGGAATAGCATCGTATCTGTGGATTGTTGACTGGACGGATTCGCTATCGTCAAAAGATTTTCAATATGTTTTTTCGACCGTTGGAGAACACCATGTCAAACTTGAAGTGGCATCGAACAATACTTGCTTGAACGATAGCATAATAAGCGTCAACGTTAAAGATGTTCCGGTGCCAGATTTCAGTTTTACTCCCGTATGCGTAGGGTTGCCAATGGATTATATTGCCGACAACCGTGTGCCCAATGGCTGTTCGGTTACGCAATATGAGTGGAGCGTGAACGGAATGGTTATCTGCACTGACGAGAGCCTGACTTATACCTTTGGCTGTGACACCGATGTGCCGCTGACCTATATGTTGACTTTGGACAATGGTTGCACGGGGGAGAAAATAATTGATGTACCAGTGAAAGCGGAATATGCCACACCACGGCGAATATCCTGCGTCTATCCAGGTAACGGACAGTTTGTCGCAGCTGACACGATTGATTTTCTGTGGAATAAAGATTCAGATATTCTTTATTACGAACTGATAACATCAGCCGATGCATCGTTCGCCATGGCTGACACTATTCGCTGTTTGGAAAACAGCTATTCAGTAGCTGCGGAGCAATACGGAGATACTACTTATTGGAAAGTGCGGGCATACAATCATTGTATGCGGGCAGGGGAGTCGGCTCCATATATGTTTCGGAAAACGGTTTGCAATTTTGTTGCTGACACCACGCTGCAGTTGTGGCTTCGTGCCGATAGCGTTGAGCTGACCGATGGCAAGGTCTCGCGGTGGTACGATTTGAGTCTGAATCAATATGAGATAGTGCAGACGAATGCTGCGGCGAGTCCTACAGTTACGGAAAATGCGCTGAACGGACAGCCTTCGGTGGTTTTTAATGGCAGTTCAACATATCTTACAGGCGGAGATATTCTTGACCTTGGAACTGACAGTTGGACATGGTTTGTGGTGGGGAAACAGAATGATAAAGGGAATCTCAGTCCTTTTTTTTCAAAGGCTAATTATGGGCCAGGAAATGGACGATATGCGTTAAACACAATACGCCTTTTATATTATACAAACAAT
>JAFYYJ010000017.1 GCA_017557605.1 Salinivirgaceae bacterium | reverse complement strand
CATAGTTATTCGATATTTAAGTTTACTGTGATTGAAGCTGTTGGCGATTGAATACCACTTCCCGCCAGCAGCTTTCTTAATTAATAGAATTTGATATTGTTTTGCATTAATGCCTGAATCAAGAACGGCCTTGTCGGCCTCATACTCGTGTACGGCGCACAGCTCCTGGCGCAACAGCCATATTGCCGGATTGAACCACTGAAGGCAGCAAAGCACGTCGCACACCAAAAGGTCGATTGAGTGGCGATAGCGGATATGCGCCTGCTCATGAGCGAGCACCTGCTGAAGGTTCTCTTCGTGGTCCTTTCGGCTGATAATAATATATTTAACCCAACTGAATGGTGCCTGCTCGTTATCAACAACCACCAACACCGAACCGTCGTCGAGCTGTTGGCGCTGGCCGCGACGCACAATCCGTAGCACACCTATTATAGAGACAATCATCCGCACAAAGCACACCGCAATGCCCGCGTAGAAAGCTATCACGGCCGCTGTGCGCCAATCAATTGCACGGGTCGCCGTGCCACCGCCCACAATCACCTCCTCGAGCATCACTACCGACTGCGAGACGCTGCGGCTCACCACTGCGGGGCTGTCGGCGCTCACTGTCAAGTGGCAGAAAGGCAATGCGAACGAGAGCAGCATTGTGCCCAAAATCAGGAAACGGTTGGCGCGGTGAAGAGTCTCGCGGCTCATCAATAGTTTGAACATCAGGTAGAAAGCTATCAGAAACACCGACACTTTCAAGCTGTAAACAATTGCCTCCATAGTTCTATTGTTTTTCGATTTGACTGATTAGTTCCTTCAACTCATCGACCGAAATGTCCTCCTCGCTCACCAAAGCCGAAACGGCACTGCGATACGAGTTCTGGAAATATTTGCCAATAATTCCGCGCAAAGTCTGCTTGCCGAACTCATCGCGGCTGACAGCCGCAAAATATTGATACGTAGGCCCAAACGACTTGTGGTCGACATAACCCTTGCTCTCGAGTGCACGCACCATTGTCGATATGGTGTTGAAATGCGGTTTTGGGTCGGGATAGAGCTCCACAAGGTCGCGGACAAACATCGGGCCGTGCTCCCAAAACAGGTTCATCACTTCTTCTTCCTTTTTCGTAATCTTCTCCATAACAATTCATTATTTATTTCGACAAAGCAAATATAACTATAAAAATGTTTTGTGCAACTATTTTTTATAGTTATGTAAAAGATTTTTTTAGGTGAGTTTTTCCCGTGATGAATCAGCCGCGCATGGGACTGTGTTTCTCCTCCCTCACAAATCATCGTCACGGCCTCTAATCCTTCCCTATCCCGCTCGTCGATAAGATATTAACAATTGGGGCGAAAAATACAAGTTATCAACAATGGTGTAAAAAAGTGGAGAAAAGTGGTGTAAAGTGGGAACTTTTCGCTTATTTTGGGGCTTGTTACGTAACAGATATGGCAAACTTCATTGGCGATTACCGTTGTAAGATTGACGCGAAAGGCAGAATCTTGTTCCCCGCGGGGCTAAAAAAACAGCTCGAGACGGACGGTAACTGCTTTGTAATCAAGAAAGATTTGTTTGAACAGTGTCTGGTTATGTACACATCGAAAGAGTGGGAACGCCAAAACGAAATCATCCGCAGCCGGATAAACCCGTTCAGAAGAGAACACAATGTTTTCTTGCGTCAGTTCTACCGCGGAACAGCTGAAATTGAACTCGACAACAATGGCCGGCTACTGCTTCCGAAGCGATTACTCGACGAAGCCGAAATTGACAAAGAGATTGTCCTTTCGGGCCAAGACACCAAAATTGAATTGTGGGCCGACAGCAAATATGACGCAATGGCACAAGACGAGGATGAGTTTGCCGCACTGGCCGAAAAGATAATGGGTTCGTCAAATGCGGAGGGATAATGGTTGCATATCACACACCGGTCTTGCTTCAGGAAAGCGTTGACGGACTGAATATCAATCCGGCAGGCACATACGTCGATTGCACGTTCGGCGGTGGCGGACACTCACGTGAGATTCTGTCGCGGCTGGGCGCCAAAGGCCGCCTGGTGGCTTTCGACCAAGACGCTGAAGCCCTTGCCAACCGCCCCGATGACAACCGTCTGACACTGGTTCACGGCAATTTCAAATACTTGACCAACTATCTGCGCTTTGAGGGCGCACCAAAGGTTGACGGCATTTTGGCCGACCTTGGCGTATCGGGCCACCACTTCGACAGCGAGACTCGCGGTTTCTCGTTCCGCTTCGACAGCCCGCTCGATATGAGGATGAACCAACAGGCTGACTTCTCGGCGCAGGACATTGTGAACAACTACTCGGTTGACCAACTGGCATCGATTTTCAGAATGTACGGCGAGTTGGACAATGCAGGCCGCGTGGCTTGGCTGATTGACGGATATCGGAAAAACCGGAAGATAAAAACCGTGGGCGAGCTGAAAGAGGCCATTGCGCAAGTAACACCGCAGAAGGCCGCCACGAAATTCCTGGCAAAGGTATTTCAGGCGCTGCGCATTGAGGTGAACCACGAAATGGACGCTCTGCGCGAGATGCTTGAGCAGACAGCCGAAGTGATTAAGCCCGGCGGCAAACTGGTGGTAATAACCTACCACTCACTTGAAGACCGACTGGTGAAGAACTATATGAAGAACGGCAAGTTCGACGGTCAGGCCGAAAAAGACCTGTATGGCAATGTGAATGTGCCGTTCAAAATGGAAAACCACAAGGTGATTGTGGCCGACAGCCGCGAGTTGGACGAGAACAGCCGCTCGCGCAGTGCAAAATTGAGAATCGCGGAACGCATATAATATAGGTATGGCGAAGACAAAAGGAAAAATATCGGTGCGTGGGCTTATGAGCGGTAATTTTATGAGCCGCGAGAGCTTTCTGGACCAACTGCCGTTCATCCTGTACCTGACGTTTTTGGGGATTGTGTACATAACCAACCACTTCAACGCCGAAAAGGTGCTTCGCGAGACGCAAAAACTTGAAAAGGAACTTCACGAGATGCGCGCCGAATCGATTACACGCACATCGATTCTGATGGATAACAGCAAACAATCGAAGGTGGCCGAGCGCGTGAAGGAACGCAATCTGGGACTTGAAGAGGCGACTACACCGCCCCAACAAATAATTGTTGACCGATAAGAAAATGGCAGACAAAGAGATAAAAACCGGCATTGAAAAGCGATTTGGCATAGTCTATCTGTTTGCCACACTGTTCGCGCTGTGCATTGTGGGCCGCATTGTGTGGCTCAATGTGTGGCAGCACGACAAGTGGATAGCACGCATCAACGAGTCGCAGAAAGAGGTGGCCATTGAGCCTAACCGCGGCGACATCTGCGCAAGCGACGGCGTGCAGATTCTGGCCACATCAATCCCCTACTACGACGTGCGTTTCGACACAAAAGCTGTCAATTCGGACGTGTTCCGTGAGAATCTCGACTCACTGTCGCTGTGCCTTGCAAAGCTGTTCCGCGACAAGAGCGCCTACGAGTACAAGACATCGCTTTTGGCGGCACGCAACCGCGGCGACCGCTACTACTTGATTCATCGCCGCGCCAATTATGTGCAACTCAAAGAGTTGAAGAAATTTCCACTGTTCAGGCTCGGACAATATAAGGGCGGCGTCATCTACGTTAAGGAAAACCGCCGCGTGCGCCCGTACGAGGCTTTGGCAGCACGTACTATCGGCTACGAGGGACAAGGCGGCATCAAAGTGGGCATTGAGGGCGCTTACGACAAGGATTTGTCGGGCGAGAAGGGCTACTTCATCGGGCAGCGCATTCCGGGCGGCTACTACGTGCCAATCAACGACGACAGTCAGGTGGACCCGAAAGACGGCTACGACATCATCACAACCATTGACATAAACATTCAGGACGTGGCTCACAGCGCGCTTGAGAATCAGTTGAAAAAGCACGGAGCCAAATACGGCACCGCCATTCTGATGGAAGTTGCCACCGGCGACATCAAAGCCATTGTGAATCTGACTCTTGACGAGCGCACCGGCCGCTACACCGAAGCATACAACTACGCTGTGGGAACACGCACAGAGCCGGGCTCGACAATCAAACTGCCGTCGCTGATGGCGGGACTCGAGGACGGATGTTTCGACCTTGACGACTCGGTGGACACCGGAAATGGCAAATGGAAAGTTTACGACCACACGATTTCGGACACCAAACCGCACGGAAAAATATCTGTAAAAGAGGTATTTGAAGTGTCGTCGAACATCGGCGTTGCCAAACTGATAACCGAAAGTTACAAAGACAATCCGCGGAAATTTGTGAACCGCCTGCGCAATATGTCGCTCGACGCACCGCTCGAACTTGACATTCAGGGCGGCCGCAACGGTTACCTGAAAGACCCCGACGACAAACTCTGGTCGGGTGTGTCGCTGGCGCAGATGGCCTACGGCTACGAGACCGAATTCACACCGCTGAACATTCTGACGTTCTACAACGCCGTGGCCAACAACGGCAAGATGATGCGTCCGCGCTTTGTGAAGGCCGTGACCGACCGCGGCAAGACGGTGCGCACTATCCCGACAGAAGTCATCAACCCGTCAATCTGCTCGCGCGAGACTATCCGCAAGGCGCAGGAAATGCTGTGCGGCGTGGTTGAGAACGGCACGGCGAAGAACCTTCGCAACACAAACTACAAGATTGCCGGTAAGACCGGTACGGCGCAATTGAACAACAACGGAACATACCGCTATCAGGGCCGCGTGGCCTATCAGGCATCGTTCTGCGGATATTTCCCCGCCGACGACCCGAAATATTCGTGCATTGTGGTTGTGAATGGTCCGTCGAGCGGCGTCTATACGGGTAACTGGGCAGCCGGTCCGGTGTTCAAGGAAATCGCCGACAAGGTGTACTCGACACAACTTAATCTGCACAAAGACAAGACGATGATTCCGCTGGCCGAAGCCAAAGACCTGGTGCCGGTGTCGAAGAGCGGCTACTACATCGAGACTAAATATGTGATTGACAAACTCGACGTTCCGTTTGAGTACGCTGGCGCGAAATCGGAATGGGTGAGCACAACAAAGACTGATTCGACCGTGAGAATATCGAACCGCACAATAACGCAAAACACTGTGCCTTACGTGATTGGAATGGGTGCGAAAGACGCAATCTTCATTCTTGAGAACGCCGGAATGTCGGTGTCGATTGTGGGACGCGGAATGGTTACGCAGCAATCGTTGCGGGCGGGCGATGTTTTCAGAAAGGGCGACAAGATAATTTTAACACTATCGTGATGGACATTAACACACTGTTTGAAGGTATCGGGGTAACCGAATGGGTTGGCGAGAAACCGACTAGCGTGGCAGGCGTCACCAACGATTCGCGCAAAGCGGCCAAAGGCTGGTTGTTTGTAGCGGTTCGCGGCGCAAACATCGACGGACACAACTTTATTGGTCAGGCCGTTGACGGCGGCGTATCGGTTGTGGTATGCGAGGAAGTCCCGGCCGAACGCCGTCAGGGCGTGGCTTTCGCCGTGGTGAAAGATTCGTCGGCAGCCTTCGGGCAACTGGCGTCGAACTGGTACGGAAGGCCGTCGGAAAAACTGAAACTGGTGGGCATCACCGGCACCAACGGCAAGACAACAACCGTGACTCTGCTGCACCGTATGGCCACACAACTCGGCTACAAGGCCGGTCTGCTGTCGACAGTTCGCAACATTGTGGGAACAAAAGCCGTTGAGGCAACCCAAACAACACCCGACCCGCTGCAACTGCACCGTCTGCTGGCCGAAATGGTTGAAATCGGCTGCGACTACTGCTTTATGGAAGTCAGTTCGCACGCCGCACACCAACGCCGCATTGCCGGACTGAAGTTCGCGGGCGCAATCTTCTCGAACCTGACACAAGACCACCTGGACTACCATAAAACGTTCGCTGACTACCGCGATGCGAAGAAAATGTTCTTCGACGGACTCTCGGCCGACGCCTTCGCGCTTGTGAACACCGACGACCGCAACGGTATGTTTATGCTGCAGAACTGCGCCGCAAGCAAGCACACTTACGCGCTGAAATCGGTGGCCGACTTCAAATGCAAGATTCTGGAATCGGGATTCGAGGGAATGCAACTCAACATCGACGGTGTTGACGTGTGGACAACTTTCGTTGGCAAATTCAACGCATACAATCTGTTAGCCGTTTATTCGGCATCGATTCTGCTGGGCTTCGACAAGACCGAAGTGCTGACCGTTTTGAGCACTCTGGGCGCTGTTGACGGACGTTTCCAATGCCTGCGCTCGAAAAGCGGCAAAACGGCCATTGTGGATTACGCTCACACCCCCGATGCCATTGAGAATGTGCTGAATACGATTAAAGAAATCACCGACGGCAATCATCAGATTATTACCGTGACTGGCGCCGGCGGCAACCGCGACAAGACCAAACGTCCGCTTATGGCGGCCATTGCCGTTGAGTTGAGCGACAAACTGATACTGACATCGGACAATCCGCGCAACGAGAAGCCCGAAGACATTATTGCCGATATGAAGGCAGGCGTGCCTGCGGAAATGGCGAAGAAAACTCTGGCCGTGACCGACCGCACCGAAGCCATTCGCACAGCGTGTATGCTTGCGCAACCGGGCGACGTGGTTTTGGTTGCCGGCAAGGGCCACGAGACATATCAGGAAGTGAACGGCGTGAAGCACCACTTTGACGACCGCGAGGTGATTAAACAAATTTTTGACGAGGAATAATATGCTGAACTATTTCTTTGATTATCTGCAGAGTTTCGATTTTCCGGGTGCCGGAATGTTCCACTATGTGTCGTTCCGCGCAATTCTGGCGCTGCTGTTGTCGCTGCTGATTTCGATGTGGGTTGGACAAAAGTTCATCAACTTTATGAAACGCAGCAACCACATTGAAGCCGCCCGCGACGCCGAAACCGACCCCTACGGCGTACAGAAAAAAGGCGTTCCGTCTATGGGTGGCGTGGTGATTGTGGCGGCCATTGTGATTCCGGCGCTGCTGTTCTGCCGATTAGAGAATGTTTATATAATTCTACTGATTATCACTGCATTATGGTTTGGTCTTCTGGGCTTTATCGACGATAAAATCAAACTTGGCGGCAACAAGGACGGTATGAAACCGCTGCACAAACTGATTGGTCAGACGGTGCTTGGCTGCGTTGTTGGCGTGGCACTCTGGCAAAGTCCGCAAGCCGTTGTGTGCGAGAATGTTACCGAAAAGATTGTGAACGACCGCGTGGTTTACGAAAAGAGCGAGCCCCGCAAATCGACCGTTACCACTCTGCCGTTTGTGAAGAACAACAACCTTGACTACTACGAGGCTTTCGCCTGGATATCGAACGGCCGCGTGAAACGTGCCTGCGGCTGGATTCTGTTCATCATCGTGACAACGTTTGTGATTGCCGCCGTGTCGAACGGCGCCAACCTGAACGACGGAATGGACGGAATGTGCGCCGGCAACTCGGCGATAATCGGCGTGGCGCTGGGCATTCTGGCCTACGTGTCGGGCCACATACAGTTCGCTTCGTACTTGAACGTTATGTACATTCCGGGTACTGAAGAGATGCTGATTTTTATCTGTGCCTTTGTGGGCGCGCTCATCGGCTTCCTGTGGCACAACGCCTATCCTGCCAAAGTGTTTATGGGCGATACGGGCAGCCTTGCCATTGGCGGTATCATCGCCGTTACGGCTATCATCATCCACAAGGAACTGCTGCTGCCAATCCTTTGCGGAATCTTCCTTGTAGAGGTGGTGTCGGTGATGCTGCAGACCAACTACGCCAAATACGGCAACAAGCGCGGACTGAAACTGCGTGTGTTCAAGCGCGCGCCGCTTCACGACCACTTCCGCGTGCTGCCGTCGCAACTTCAAGAAAACTTCAAGTATCTGATAACCAAACCAAACACAGCACTTCACGAGAATATGATTACGCTGCGGTTCTGGATTGTTACCATAATGCTTGCGGCATTGACAATTATCACACTTAAAATACGATGATGGAAAACAACGGAAAACAGTTGGTTGTGCTTGGCGCCGGCGAGAGCGGGGTTGGAACCGCGCTGCTGGCTCAAAAGAAGGGCTACGGGGTTTTCGTGTCGGACTATGGCAAGATAGCCGACAAATACAAAACCGTGCTCGACGAGCATAACATTGAATGGGAAGAAGGCCACCACACCCTTGACCGGATTCTGGCGGCGACCGAAGTGATGAAAAGCCCCGGAATACCCGAAAAGGCACCGGTGGTGAAGGCTCTGCACGAGCATAACATTCCGATTGTGAGCGAGATAGAGTTTGCCGCACGCTACACCAACGCCAAAATGATTTGCATCACGGGCAGCAACGGCAAAACCACCACCACGCTTCTCACCTACGAGATTCTGAAAAGCGCAGGACTCAATGTGGGTCTTGGAGGCAACGTGGGCAAGAGTTTCGCCTGGCAGGTAGCCGACTGCAACTACGACTACTACGTGCTGGAATTGAGCAGTTTCCAACTCGACAATATGTACAAGTTCAAAGCCGATGTGGCCATTCTGATGAACGTCACACCCGACCACCTGGACCGCTACGAGTACAAGTTTGAGAACTACCTGAACTCGAAGTTCCGCATCATTCAGAATATGGACAAGAGCGGCTACTTCATCTACTGCGACGACGACCCGGCAACTCTTGAGAAAATTGCCACGCTGACACCCGAAACCAACTGGATTCCGTTCAGCATCGAGCACACGGTTGCCACCGGCGCCGACCTTACCGACAACGGACAAACATTTAACATTCACCTTAATACCAATAACGACTTTACTATGAATATCAACGACTTATCATTAAGCGGAAAGCACAACACTTACAATTCAATGGCCGCTGCAGTGGCCGCCAACGTGCTCAACATCAGAAAAGAAACCATTCGCGAGTGCCTGACAAGTTTCAAGGGCGTCGAGCACCGTCTTGAGCCGGTTCTGAAAGTTCACCAAATTGAGTTCATCAACGACTCAAAGGCAACCAACGTGAACAGCGCGTGGTACGCTCTCGAGAGTATGAAGCGCCCCACCATCTGGATTGTAGGCGGCACCGACAAGGGCAACGACTATTCAACCTTGATTCCGCTTGTGAAACAGAAGGTTAAGGCCATTATCTGCCTTGGCGTCGATAACACAAAGATTCACGCCGCCTTCGACGGAGTTGTTGACCACATCATCGACACACAATCGATGGAGCAAGCCGTGAAATCGGCCTATTATATGGGCACCGACGGTGACGCCGTTCTGCTCTCGCCCTGCTGCGCAAGCTTCGACTTGTTCGAGAACTACGAAGACCGCGGACGGCAGTTCAAGGCAGCGGTGAGGAATTTATGATTTCGGATTTTAAGGCATAAGGGATAAGGCAAAAGGCATAAGACGCGGTTAGCGTTAGCGTTTTAGTTTTCGTTGAAAAATGAAAGAGAAGTTCCTGAAATATTTCAAAGGAGATACCACAATCTGGATAGTTGTGTTTCTGCTGTCGATTGTGTCGATTCTGACTGTCTATAGCGCGACAGGCACATTGGCATATAAGAAAATGGGCGGGAATACGGCTTTTTACCTTATCCGGCACGGCAGTTTCCTTGTTTTTGGCATCGGACTGATTTGGCTTATCCACCGTATTCCCTACCGGGTATTTCATAGAGTTACAATGGGTTTGCTGTATCTGAGCGTCGGCCTTTTGGTTTTCACGTTGTTGAGCGGTGTGAGCCTAAACTCAGCCTCTCGGTGGGTGTCGATATTTGGTGTGCAGTTCCAGACATCCGACTTGGCGAAAGTCGCAATCATTCTCTACATCGCCCGCGTGCTTGGCAGCAATCAAGACAAAATAGAAGACCCTAACGCTGCTTTCTGGCCTATTGTGCGTTGGGTTGGCGTCATCTGTCTACTCATATTCCCAGCAAACTTCTCAACTGCGGCAATGCTGTTCGGCATTTGTTGCTTGTTTATGTTCATTGGCCGTATTGATATAAAAATGATAGCCAAATTGTGCGGTTGCATTTTAGTCGTGCTAGTTATCGGCTTTCTGATTGCTTATACCGTACCTCCCATTCGCCATATTGGACGCGTGGAAACTTGGATACACCGTATTGAAGTTCACTTAGGCATAGCACCTGCAGACAATAGCAATGCTGACTATAATTTCCAATCGGACCACTCAAAAATGGCCATCGTAAACGGCGGCATCATCGGGCAGGGGCCGGGCAACAGCACTCAGCGAAACTTCCTGCCTCACCCCTATTCCGACTTCATCTACGCCATCATTGTCGAAGAAACAGGCCTCATAGGCGGCACAACTGTACTTGCACTGTATCTGATTCTGCTACTGCGAGCCCGAAAAATTGTCAAAAAAAGCTTGCGAACGTACCCAGCGTTTTTATGTATCGGGTTGTCGTTAAGCCTTGTGGTTCAGGCATTTTTCAATATGGGCGTAGCCGTCAACCTTTTCCCTGTTACAGGACAGACTCTTCCGCTTGTAAGTATGGGAGGCACATCAATCGTCTTTACCAGCATATCGATAGGAATCATCTTGAATGTAAGCCGATACGCTGAAGGCGGCGATTTGTACGAACCACAAATGATTGATAATCCGAATAATAATTCATAACAAAATGGAAACTAAACGATTCATAATAAGCGGTGGCGGAACAGGCGGACACATCTTTCCGGCCATATCAATAGCAAAAGCCATCAAGCGGGAGTTGCCCGACTCAGAGATTCTGTTCGTTGGAGCGCACAACCGTATGGAAATGGAAAAAGTGCCGGCCGCAGGTTTCAAAATCATCGGTCTGCCTATTGCCGGACTGCAACGCAGCTCCATCACCAAAAACCTGATGTTCCTGCCCAAACTAGTGGTCAGCCTGTTCAAATGCCGCAGCATAATACGGACGTTCAAACCCAACGCGGTGGTTGGTGTGGGAGGATATGCCAGCGGACCGCTGCTTTGGTCCGCACAGAAAATGGGCATTCCGACACTAATTCAGGAGCAAAACGGATTTGCCGGCCTTACCAACAAACTTTTAGCCAAACGCGCCAAAAGCATTTGCGTGGCTTACGACGGAATGGACCGTTTCTTCCCTGCCGAAAAGATTGTACTCACCGGCAACCCTGTGCGCAAAGATTTGCAAGACATCAAACTGAACCAGCCTGAAGCTTACAAGTTCTTCAATCTAAGCCAGAACAGTAGTATGAAGACACTGCTTGTTGTTGGCGGCAGCCTTGGCGCACGCACCATCAACGAGTGCATAGGCAGCAACCTTGACCTGCTTATCCGCAAAAAGGTGCAAGTGATTTGGCAAACCGGAAAAACCTACTACGACCAGGCTCTGGCCGAAGCATCGCAGTACAACAACCCGAACATTCACGTCTATCCATTCATCAACCGTATGGACTTCGCTTTCTCGGTGGCCGATGTGATAATATCGCGCGCCGGAGCTGGAACGATTTCGGAGCTTTGTCTGGTTGGCAAACCTGTGATTCTGGTGCCGAGCCCCAACGTGGCTGAGGACCATCAAACCAAGAACGCGCTAGCGCTGGTGAAGAACAACGCTGCCCTAATGGTTTCCGACAAAGATGCCGCCGACACTCTTGTGCCTGAGGCAGTGAAATTGATTGAAGATGACGAGCAACAGGTTCGTCTGCGTATAAACATAAAGAAAATGGCTTTGCCAAATGCCGACGAAGTCATTTGCAAGCAAGTGCTAAAAATTGCATTATGAAGAAGTTGACCGATTATAATAAAGCGTTTTTTGTAGGCATCGGCGGAATCGGAATGAGCGCCCTGGCCCAATGGTTCATGCGCACCGGCTACACGGTTGGCGGCTACGACCGCTCATCGTCCGATATCACCAAGCGCCTTGAAGCCGACGGCGCACTGACAACTTTCGAAGATGATACCGACACCATTGCCGATGTGTTCAAAACCGATGTTGAGCGGACACTGGTGGTTTACACCCCGGCCATACCGGATGACAGCGTAATTCTCAACTTCTTCAAAACCAATGGTTATGATGTTGTGAAACGCTCGGTGGCGCTAGGCATCATTGCGCAAGACAGCTATGCAGCCTGCGTGGCTGGAACTCATGGCAAAACATCGATTTCAACAATGACAACCTGCATCTTGGACCAGACGCAGATAGGTGTGAACGCATTCCTAGGCGGTGTAAGCAAGAATTTCAACACCAATGTTGTCATCAAGCCCGAATCTCCGTGGGTGGTGATTGAGGCCGACGAGTTCGACCGCTCGTTCCTGACGCTCTACCCGCACATTGCGCTCATCAGCGCTATGGACGCCGACCACCTTGACATCTACGGCAACAAAGCCGAGGTTGAGAAGGCATTTGCGAAATTCGTCGGGCAGGTGAAACACGACGGAGTAGTGATTATCAAAAAGGGGGTCAAACTCGACCACAAGGCTAACGAAGGCGTAAAATATTATTCGTATGCGCTTGACAGTGAGGCTGATTTCTATGCAAAGAATATCCACATTGAGAACGGTGAGTATGCCTTCGACATTGTGACGCCCAACGGCGTGATTACCGACATAAAACTTGGCATGCCGGCGCTCTACAACGTTGAGAACGCCGTAGCGGCAACGGCCGTGGCCACTTTTGCCGGTGCATCGGAAAACGAAATTCGTTTCGGCTTGGCCGGATATGCCGGTGTGCGCCGCCGCTTCGACATCCGCTTCAAAAACGCCGACCTTGTGTTCATCGATGACTATGCGCATCACCCCGAGGAAATCAAGGCCTGCCTGCGTTCGGTGCGCGATTTCTACCCTGGCCGCACCGTGACGGTGATGTTCCAACCGCACCTGTACTCGCGTACGCGCGATTTTGCCGATGAGTTTGCAGCCGCCTTGGATATGGCCGACCGCGTCATAATCACCGATATCTACCCTGCCCGCGAGCTACCGATTGAAGGTGTTTCGAGCGAGATGATTCTAGAGCGTATGAAACTGAAAGATAAAATGTTCTGTCCATTCAACAGGTTGAAGGACGAGGCAGTGAAAATAACGTCGGGTGTGTTGCTCACAATGGGCGCAGGAAATATCGACACATTGATTGAACCGATACATCAGGCGATGATAAAGTAAATTATAAATTGAAAATTAACAAGTTATAAGTTAAAGGCATAAGGTAAATGGGATTTTGTAGGGACGCCATATTATGGCGTTCGGAAAATTGAAAATCAACAATCGAAAATGAAAGAGAAACTGAAGAACATATTGATTTGGTTGTTGCTTGCCGGATACACCGTCACGGCCGTTGCTCTCACCGACGCCGAGTACAAAAACATACGCGTAACCGGTGTGTCGGTAAAAATAGACGACAACAGCCACAATAAGTTCATTTCAGAATCAGACATTGTCGATGTGTTTAAAAAAGAGAACATTAAGATTGATAACAAACGAATGGACTCCGTCAACATTCACTATATCGAAAACATTTTGCAGCATCATAACAAGTCGATACGGCATGCCGAGGTTTTCCGCACGGTTTACGGCGAGCTTGGCATCAGCATTGAGCAGCGGCAGCCATTGATGCGCATCATCAACCAAAACGGCGACAGCTACTACATCGACAACAACGGGCAAGTGATGCCGCTGAGCAAGAAATACACGGCACATGTGATTGTGGCAAGCGGATATCTGAACGAGCCTTATATGGACCACGTTGGCGAAAATATGAAGCTGCGAATGGAGAAAGGCAACAAATCGTCAGGCGAGATAATCCCCGACCTGTTCAAACTTGTGCTAACAATAAACGACAGCAAGCTGTGGCGGTCGCAGTTTGAGCAGATATATGTGAATTCCAAAGGCGACATCGAGCTTGTGCCGCGCGTGGGCAACCACATTATTGAACTTGGCAGTGTTGAGGACCTAGATGAAAAGCTGGAGAATCTTGACGCCTTCTACAAGCAAGGCTTGTCACAATATGGTTGGAATAAATATCGGACTATCAGTCTTAAATATAAGAATCAAATAGTATGTACTAAACGAATATAGCTATGGACGAGAACAAAATTGTTGCAGCAATCGATGTCGGCACCACTAAAATTGTGGCTCTGATTGGCCGTAAGAATGAACACGGCAGCATCGATATTTTAGGTTACGGACGCACCGAGTCGCGCGGCATGAAACGTGGCGCTGTGCTTAACATTGAGGAGGTTACAACTTCTATCGCCTCGGCTGTCAGCCAGGCCGAAGCTGAAGCCAATATGAAAATCACCGAAGCTTATATTGGCATTGCCGGACAGCATATTCGCAGCCAATGTTTCAACCAACCAGTAAACCGTAATTCTGCCAATGATGCCATATCGCAGGCCGAAGTCGATGCGCTGACAAATCAAATGCGCGAAGTACCGAGAGAAATGGGCGAAGAGATTCTGCATATTCTGCCACAAAGCTACACCGTTGACAATGTGTCAGATATCAAGAATCCTGTGGGCATTTCAGGCAAACAGTTTATCGGCAACTTCCATATAGTTTTCGGGAAAACCGCCGCTGCCAACAACCTGCGCAGCTGCGTCGAGAAAAACGGAATAAAAGTCAAAGGCTTGATATTGGAGCCGTTAGCCTCATCAACAGCCGTGCTGACCGAAGACGACAAAGACCTTGGTGTGGCGCTTGTCGATATTGGCGGCGGCACCACCGACATTGCCATATTCTGTAATGGACGCATCTGCTACACTGCCGTAATTCCATGCGGCGGCAACATCGTAACAAGCGATATTAAGCAAGGCTGTAAAATAATAGAGAAAGACGCTGAAGACCTGAAAATACAATACGGCTCGGCCATAGAAACTGAAAAAATGAAGCTGCAAATGGTGTCCATTCCCGGCCATAATGGAATGAAACCCAAAGAGATATCAGTGTATAATCTGGCACGCTTCATACGCGCACGCATGGAGGAAATTATCGCCACCGTGGCGCAAATTATTGAGGTGTCGGGCACAAAAAACAAGCTGGGAGCCGGAATTGTGATAACGGGCGGTGGCTCATCGCTGAAAAACCTTCGTCAGCTTTTCGCTCTGCGCACAGGAATGGAGATTCGCATTGGCCTTCCAAACAAACGTGTCGACAATCAAGAGATGATAACCAATCTGCCAAGCAATGCAACAGCCATAGGCCTTATGACCATGGGCATTGAAGATATGAAAATAAAAGAGCTCAGTTTCGAGAAAAACAGCTCAGCAACCCGCATTTCCGACAAAAAGGATGAAACCGACGACAAAACAAGCGGAAACACTCAAGAGGAGGCTGCCAAGGAACCTGAAAAAGGAGGAAAGGCTGGTGAGAAAATCAAAAAAATGTGGGGTAAATTCACCAATTGGGCAACTGTTATTGATGACGAAAATGTATAACCAATAAATATTACAACTATGGACGAATTAATGAACTTCGATTTGCCGCATGAAAACTCCTCTATTATAAAAGTGATAGGAGTTGGCGGAAGTGGCGGAAACGCTGTAAACCACATGTTCGACAAAGGCATCAAGGGTGTCGACTTTGTCATCTGCAACACAGACCATCAGGCGCTACAAAACAGCCCTATCAATAATAAGATACAGTTGGGCGCGACGCTCACCCAAGGATTAGGCGCCGGCAATGAGCCGAATCAAGGCCGCGAGGCCGCTCGCGAGAGCTATGACGACATTGCCGAGATGCTGTCACACAACGCCAAAATGGTATTTGTAACTGCAGGTCTGGGCGGCGGCACAGGCACAGGCGCGGCACCCGTCATCGCACAGCAAGCCAAAGATATGGGCATCCTGACAGTGGGTATCGTCACGCTGCCATTCCGTTTCGAAGGCGGCAAACGCAAGAAAAACGCCATCGAAGGCTTGAATGAGATGCGGAAAAGTGTTGACGCCCTGTTGGTTATCGACAATGAGAAAATCCGCGAGATGTATGGTAACTTCCGGGCGAGCCAAGCGTTCGGTTATGCCGACGATGTGCTGACCTTGGCCGCCAAAGGCATTGCCGAGATTATCACCGTGCACGGCATTATCAACGTCGATTTTGCCGATGTCAAGACCGTTATGACCGACAGCGGCATTGCTCTTATGGGCTCGGCAAGCGCAACCGGCGACAACCGTGCCATCGAAGCTATTGATAAGGCTATGCACTCGCCACTATTAAGCAACAACGACATCCGCGGCGCAAAGAATATCCTTCTCAACATCATTTCAAGCTCCGAGCACGAATCGACAATGGACGAGGTTTGCGGCATCAACGACTACGTGCAAGAGGCCGCCGGCAACAATGCCGACATCATCTGGGGTAACACAATTGACGACTCTCTTGGCGAGGCCCTGAGCGTGACGGTCATCGCCACCGGTTTCGATGACGACAGCTTGAACGATTTTCTGCCTAAAGAACCAGCTGAACCTAAAATAACAGTATTGGGAAAAGAACCGGAAAAAGTTGCAATCCAGAAGGAACAAAAAAATGATTTTACCACAATCGACTTTCCGGTAAACAATCCTAATATGATTGAACACTTCACTCTTGAAGATATGAAAACGTCTGAAAGTGAGGCTGTTCAAGCCGAATTAAAATTCCAGTTTGCTAACTCCGCTCAGCCAAATGCAACCAACATCCAGCCGATGCGATATGACACAGAACAGGAACTAATTGAAATGGAAAGTCAACCGGCATATATGCGTCAGCAGATGCAAAGCAATGCCGGCCAAAACGCGAATGTGGCAGAGAACATCTCGCGCAAGACAATCAATAGCGACGGTAGTTTTGGCAACAATCCGTACCTTTACGATAATGTAGATTAACGTAAGCAGACGTACCATAGCCGCCGATACTTAAAACTTAAACTTAAATAACTTAGAACTGAACATGATAGAATTTACAGCCGCACAGATTGCCGAGGCCCTGAAGGGCGAGGTTGTTGGCAATGCCGATGTGAAACTGCGCGATGTGGCAAAGATTGAAGAGGGCCGCGAGGGCGCACTGTCGTTCCTGGCAAACCCGAAATACATCCCGTACATCTACACCACCAAATCGTCGGCGGTGCTAGTAAACCGCGACTTCAAACCCGAGGAGCCGGTGCAGACAACGCTCATCTACGTCGATAACGCCTACGAGGCATTCGCGTCGCTGCTCGATATGGTGGCCGAGGCTGTCATTCCACGCAAAAACGGCATTGAACAACCGTCGTTCATCGACAAGTCGGCAACTTATGGTGAGGGGCTTTACCTGGGTGCTTTCGCCTATATCGGACCAAACGCCAAAATCGGGAAGAACGTGAAGATTTATCCGCAATGCTATATTGGTGATAATGTGAAGATTGGCGACAATTGTATCCTTTTCCCGGGCGTTAAAATCTACTACAACTGTGTGCTAGGCAACAACGTAACTCTGCACGCCGGCGTCTCAATCGGTGCCGACGGCTTCGGCTTCGCGCCCAACACCGACAACAACTACAAGAAGATTCCACAAATCGGCAACGTGATAATCGAGGATTATGTTGAGATTGGCGCCAACGCCTGTGTTGACCGCGCCACAATGGGGTCAACTATAGTCCACAAGGGCGTAAAACTCGACAACCTTGTGCAAGTGGGCCACAACGTTCAGATTGGAGAGAACACCGTGATGTCGGCGCAATGCGGCATTGCAGGTTCAACAAAGATTGGACGCAACTGCATGTGCGGCGGTCAGGTGGGCTTTGCGCCACACATCAGCGTGGCTGACGGCACTCATATTGGCGCACAGTCGGGTCTCAACTCGTCAATCAAGACTGAAGGCTCAACAATCATCGGTTCACCGGTACAAGACTATCAAGGCTGGCTGCGCTCGTATGTGGTATTCCGCAAACTGCCAGAAATTGCCAAACGACTCGACAACGTTGAGAAACAGCTTAAATCTTAATGTGTTTGTACACACCTCAATATTGGCCGTTCAGCGCACCGCCGGAAGCCACCATACTAGGCAACGGAGAGTATCCGACACACAATATACCGCTGCAAATAATTGAAAACAGCAAGTATATTGTGTGTTGCGACGGCTCTGCCGACAAATTATTGGTTCACAATGTTATACCTAACCTCATTGTTGGCGATTGCGATTCGGTTTCATCAGAGGTTAAACTCAAATACAGCGACATTATCCGTCAGATTGACGAGCAGGATACAAACGACCAGACAAAAGCTGTAAAAACACTCCTCAGTCAAAATAAGAAACGTATTGCCATTGTTGGTGCAACAGGTAACCGCGAGGACCACACAATCGGAAACATTGCTCTACTTGTTGAGTACAATAAAATGGGGGCCGATATTGCCATTTACACAAACTACGGCGTGCTTTTTGCGTGCTACGGCGCACAAACTTTCTCGTCACGGCCAAACCAACAGATTTCAATTTTCAACGTATCGTGCAAAACTCTGAAAAGCAATGGACTTACGTACCAAATCTATCCTTTCACTAATTGGTGGCAAGGGACGCTGAACAACGCCTACGGCAATCAGTTCAGCATTGAGGCCGACGGCGATTATATTGTTATGATAAGTTACTGATAAAATCTCGATAATGTTAAATAAAAAAGGCTGCCTCAAAGACAGCCTTTTTTAATATCATCTCTAAACCTATTAATACTCCCACAAATCCTGCTCGTAGTCAGTGATTTCTTTCTTCAGTCTTTCTGCTTCCAACAAGCTTTGAATACCCAAAGAATAGTCCGAAACGCTACGGTCATCATAAACGTTCGAAATCTTTATGATATAGCTGTTGAAATAGCGCTTGAAGAAAATGTCATCAAAGGTTCTGCGCTCGGCATCATTGCCATTGTTAAACACCTCATGGTTAGCCAAAATGCGACGCACCTCTGGGAAATAAATCCAGAAAGCCATTGACTTACGGACTTCAGCACCTTCATCACCACCATCACCCTTTACATAGAAACGGATAGGGCACAAACCTATAATCCGAACTTCCATTGTTGAGTGCTGATTATCGAAGAACCAATCCTCTTTCAGCCAATATTGCTTAACCTCAGAACTAGTAACATCCTTGTGAACAGTTTGAACCTGCTCATCACCATTCTCATCCTGATAAGTTACATTTTCATCACCAGCACCCATGTTAGTTTCAACTTGTGTGCGGCTCAGTGGCTGTTTAAAACGGTCATCGTCAATTGAATAAGCTGTCAAACCTTCATTTGGAATACCCCACAACAACAAATCGATAAGGCTCATTCTATCATCGATAGGCTCGGTAGGATAATACAGATTAAGGTTGATTTTCTCCCTTAAATCAATCACACGCCATACACGTTTTTTCCACATAACATCAGCCTCTCTCAAGAATCTGTACGGAATAGGACGACGCATAGGAGTATGCTCGATTTCATACACATTATCAAGAAGTTGTGCTTTTGAATCGTTTCCTGTGAAAAGTACTCCGAAGAAGAATACTGGTATCAATAATAACTTTTTCATAGCCAAAATTTTATTTAACCTTAAACACTATTGGTGACAAAGCGCGCGGTGTTCCATCAGGACCCACAGCCTCAATATCCTCAATGATTAATTTTGAATTCGCTTTTAAGTTTTTAATCAGATTTCGTATCTCAGCATCAAACTCACTACCTTTTTTCTGTTTTTCAGTCGTCATACCATTAATGGTAGTTGTAACAGTGTATTTAGTGACTTTATACTTCAAATCGAATGCGAAATCTTCCAACACTGCGGTAACTCCAGGAGCACTGCTCAACACCGATTTGTTGATTTGTCCGCTCTCCTTACCCATAACCTTGGCCTTTGGCGTAGGTATGGTTTTCAAACGGAACTCCATGCTGCCCATATTCTGAACTTTGCCGTTGATTTCGGCGGCAACAGCAATCTTCACTGTACCAGAACGTTGCGTCGGTTTAACCATATAGCCATTTCCAGCTGCCTTTATTGTAGCACCACCTCCCGGCACACTTACTTTCAACTTGTTCGACGGAACTCCCGGAACAGATATTGAAACCGGGTTATCGATACCATAATAGAACACGTTCATCTTAGTCGGAGAGATAACCAAACTTGGTTCGGCAACCTGATACGACTCCTCGAACGGATAGCACGAAACAGTACCATCAGGACGGGTAATTCTAATCAAGCCACCCCATTTGCGCTCTCCAAGCGATGAAGCAAGTTTCTTGTATATGCCTCGGCCGCCCTCAACTTTCAATGTCTCGTAAGCACCAACCATCTCATAGTCCTCCGGACCTTTTTTCTTGTACGAACCTACCAAGATTTCCGGTGCCTGAGTAGAGTCGAATGCGGCAAGGAAGACCGTTGCCGAATAGTCGCTACCACGCATTACATAATTAGAGTTGGCGATAACTGTAGCCGACAAAGCGTTGAATTTGAAGTCTCCAGCACTAATTTGTTTGAACAAATAGTTGATGACATCGGTCTCAACGTTCTTGATATCGGTTTTCAGTTTCTCAAGCATTACAATATCGGCCACTGCAGGAATATGCTCGAAAGTGCGAGCTTCCCATGTGTGTACCGCACCTTCACCATCAGTATGTGTATCGGTATTCAACGTACCCTTTATTCCATCTACAATACTTACTTCACTTTCTGGAATCAAGGCCAAGGCAGCTTCACGATACTCATTGATTTTACCTCTTAGAATTTCGCCTCTACCCTCAAGAATAAAATATTGACCACCAAAATCAATATTATCTTTTGAGTTCATTGAGTCAATAACATACCTATCTTCCTTAATTACATTCTCAACATTGCTGTTTTCAGCCAAAGTCAAAAATCCTATTTTATAACTTTCAATAAGATTGTAAAGGCTATCTGTCAATGTCTTAAATGAATCTGCCTTTTCCTTCCATGGCCTTACTTTGTTCTCATTTATGGTAAGTTGTTTCTCGAACTCATCATAAACCTTCTGATTCTTAGTCTTATAGTTGCTTACAGTCCTTTCCAAACTTTCGCTTACAAGCACAAAAGAATCCAATACGTCTTTTGACACGTTCAGAGCCAACATACATGTTAAGAACAAGTACATCAGGCCTATCATTTGTTGCCTAGGCGTTTCTTTGCCGTGACCCATAGCTTATACTATCTTTTATTATTTTATATTCAATGAAGAAAGCATATTGCCGTAAACACTGTTCAACGACTCTACATTCTTCTCTAACTGTTGAACACCCTCGTTCAGTTTCTTAGTATTGTCAACTGTCTTATTCATATTTTCAAGCATGTTGCCCAATCCGTCGAAGTAGCTCTTAGATGCCTCAACCTGCTTGTTCATATTTTGCAATTGCAATTCATATACAGAATTTAAAGCCGACAAGTTCTTGTTGACACCGCTCAACTTCTCTGCATAATCACTGCCCAAGCTGTCAACCGAACTCAATTCAGTTGTCAGTTTGTTTGCAAATTGAGAGTATGCCTCTGCAATCTGATTGTTGCTCTGATTAAACGATTGTGCTGTATTAGCATAAGTCTCAGACAGAACACCAACTGATGCCGACAATGCCTCTGTAGATTTTTTGTAAGCGTCACCCAAGCCGGATACAGATTCAGTTGCTGAGTTCATCTTTGTTACAAAATCCTGAGTTGCAACATTGATATCGACAGTTGAACCCAATTGGTCAATTGTCTTATTCAGATTTGCCAAACCCTTACCCAGTTTTTCAAACATTCCCGGAGTAATCTCGGCTTTCTCAATCATCTCGTCGAATTTAGCCAAAGCTGACGCACTTCCGCCGGCGTAAATAACGCCACCGCCTTGTACGCCACCGCCTACAGGAGCTGCACCGCCAGTTGCGCCACCAGTTGCTTGCACACCGCCACCACTTACTTGCACACTGCCACCACCTTGGTTGTTACCTCCACCAACAGGAAGGCTCTGTACTCTGTCAAACTCTCTTGCAGGACGTTGCGGCTTATCGCCTTCTTCGTCATCATCCTCCAATCCGGCTAATTGCGGGAACACCAGTGTCCAATCAAGCTCTTCGGCCAAAGGCTCGAATGCTGAAAAGAAGAAAATCAACGCCTCAGTCAAAAGACCAATAATAAGCATTATTGAGGCACCAGGATAGTGCTGGATTTTAAACAACGCACCCACAAGTACAATTGAGGCTCCCCAACCATACACATACTTCATGAAGTTTTTGTAGCCTTTACTTTGGGTTAATTCGGCAATACTCATCATAATTTATAATCTGTTTTTTAGTTAAATACTATCTAATTAGCTGTTATATTAATATACCTTCGATGCTGCAGTAGTCATATCTGGACCTACATACGACCTTACGCAGCGGAATCCGATATATGATTTTGCAGAGTCTTGATACTCATATGTTCTTGTTCCATTCTGCAAATAATATGCGATATCTTTCCACGAACCGCCACGGATTACCTTTCTCTTCATTACTGAAAGGTCGTCGGGCAGCGCGTTATATTTGTAGTCAGGATTCATGTCATGAGTGAAAGTATATGAACTCTCATCAAATGCGGTGGCAGTCCATTCAGAAACGTTTCCTGCCATATCATACAATCCGAAATCATTTGCTTCATAAATAGCAACCTCAACAGTATAAAGGCCACCATCACCCATATAGTTGCCTCGCAATGGCTTGAAGTTTGCCAAGAAGCAACCTCTCTCGTTACGTGTGTAAGGGCCACCCCAAGGATAAAGCGCCAAATCGTTGCCGCCACGAGCAGCATACTCCCATTCCGGCTCCATTGGCAAACGGAAATCCTGCTCAAACGCCATGCCTTGGCTGGCAAGGTAAGAGTTCAGGTAATTGGTACGCCAGATGCAGAATGCCGATGCTTGTTTCCAAGTAACACCTACAACAGGGTAATTATCGAACGACGGATGCCAGAAATACATATTTGACATCGGTTCGTTATAAGAATATGAGAAATCGCTAATCCAGCACAATGTGTCAGGATATACCGCTACGTTGTCGTGCATGATGAAAGAAGAACGGTCTTTGATTGGAACGCGTTTTCCTTCCAAGTTGTATATCTCACCATCATACTGTCCTGTTTTATAGTTGTAGTGACGACGATTCTCATTTTCAAATGAGAATTTCTGTGCTGCCTGCTTGTAGTCAATCCAGAAATAATCAAAAATCAACTTACGAGTGTCGATATCGCGACGGCGATAGAAACGCTCGTGCTCTGGATAATACAAATCTTCCAAAATGGTTTTCTCCTCTTCGCCAGCCCAGTTAATTGGCTCTTCCCAATTGATGAACGGGGGGTCAATTGGCTCACCATATTGGTCCTCAGAAATAAAGTATGCGTCAATTTGCTCGCCTAACAGTCTGTATGCCAAAGAGTCGCGCACCCAATATACGAACTGACGATACTCGTTGTTGGTTATTTCGGTCTCATCCATCCAGAATGCAGACATAGAAACAGTCTTCGATTGTGCGGTCAAAGCCCATGGAACATCCTGGTCACTGGGACCCATTCGGTAGCTTCCCTGCGGAATCATAACCATACCATAAGGTGGCGCACTATAGGTGGCTGACCTATCTTGCACTCCTACCAATTCGCCATTACTTCCTGATGAGCAACCTGTTACTATAAGAATTGCAGCACTCAAATAAGCTAATTTTTTCATATTCCAACTATTTATTTTCACACACTAAAAGTCTATAAAAAAATTTAATTTCCAAAAATTTTATAAAAATCTAACACTCCTATATTTATTCGAGTCTTTTTCACGGCTCAAATTAAACGAATATCCTAACATAATCTCTAACGAACCCGTACTATATTTTATTATACTACTAGTTGTTATATCATACGAAAGAGCGACCTCAATTCCCGACGGCAGCGACATTCCGGCCAGAAATGTTACCGCATCAATAGGTTTGTAAGAAACTCCCCCGTAAAATTTCTCGTTATATCTTACTATTCCGGACAATGCGAATGTTGTTGAAGAGAAATCTGTCGCTATAAACAGATTCGGCTT
The DNA here is from genome assembly GCA_017557605.1 of Salinivirgaceae bacterium. Lineage (GTDB taxonomy): Bacteria > Bacteroidota > Bacteroidia > Bacteroidales > SZUA-534 > RUG13583. The sequence goes on along the minus strand of JAFYYJ010000017.1, from coordinate 2,221 downwards.
CAGAGTGAACAACGGGTTTGGCAATTGATACTCATAACCTGCTCCGACAAACAATTGCCGAGCATTATACGACTTCGCACTACCGCCAGCACTCGCATCATATTTGATTTCGCTTTGCAGCAAATTGCGCATTGAGCAGCTCAAATAAACATTATCCGAACTATAGTAAAATCCCAAATTCATATCAAAGAACATCGGCTTATCCTCAGCATTTTGAGGAACCCAAGGGTCGCTTGAGCCACCGTCAGGGAAAATCCATTCCCCCGAAAAAGATTGGTTAATCACATTCAGTCCCAATCCGAGTCCAACCTCACCTTGCAGCATCACGCGTCGGTAAGCATACGAAAAACTCAAACCTTGGTTGCGAAAATTACCAATTTTGTCGTTGAGTAGTGTCAAGCCTACACCATTTTTTATGCCAAACAACTTAAATGGGGCGTCAACGCTGAACGTCTGCGTCTGAGGCGCGCCTTCGAAGCCTAACCACTGGCTTCTATGGAACATTCTTGCTTCTATCTCGTTACCGTCGCCTGCATATCCTGGATTGTAATACATATAGTTGAACATGTTCAGACTGGAAAAATTCTCTGTCTGGCTGTGTGCAACTAATGCCATTGAACAAAACAAAACTGTCAGTAAACGTTGATAACTCATAAAACCGTTACTACCCATAAAGAATATGGCTAAAGTAAACAAAAAATTAACAAACAATAATTAGCGTTGACGAATTGACAATATTATTTATTGAGTTGAACATAATTAAAGACAATGTCGTCGTAATATTCGATTAATTCTATCTGATATTTTGTTATTTACCAGCTGCGTGTAATCGGATTTGGAGCAAGAAATAATTGTTTTTTCCTTTCCTTTTACATCCGGTATTTCTATCCAAAAACGCTCATTTTCCAAATTTTGATAGAAAACAAGGTCGAATTCGGTGTTGTTCAGCTTGACAAAAATCTTCTTATAACCGTCCAAATTGCATTTCGGGTAATCGTTTTTGCGCTGCGACACACCATATATATAATGCCAAATTATCTGCGCGGTCAAATTTGCCGACACTTCCAATGGTGTGTTTTTCGAAACAAGCCCGAAGGTACCGAACACTTCCGATTTGTCGGACAAGCCCGCAAAAGTGGCAAGCTGGCATGCCTCCTCGGTATACAAGCCGTTAGGACTGAGCAACTGCGATGCCGGCATATCTGTTTGCCGCACACAACCCGCATCGAATGATATCATGTCACAATCGCGAAGCACCGGCTCCATTTCGTTAATGTTCTGGCGCAATAACCCTATCCGATAACCGTCAATATTGATGTCGTTGAGGTAATCCTGCTGGGCTGATGACACCAGATATGATTGATAACCAATGATATTGGTTGTCAAGCGCGACTTGTATTTTTGCGCCATTGCACCCACAAACGAACGCGAATTGACTGATTCACTTTTCAATATGTCGAACGAAGAGTCCATTATCCCTATCTCGACCTGGTTCTGCACGCTCAACAGTCCCTCGACTATCGGAAGAGTCAAATCGTGAGAGCCACCTATATATATAGGTATAATTCCGCTTTTGACTAACGATTCGGTGAGATAGCTGACGGCCGAATAGGTGTCGGCAACGTTGTTGCCCAAAATCAGGTTGCCGAAATCGGCGATTTTAAGGTTGCTGAAGGCCGCCAACTGATAAAGCCAATAGCGCACGTTGTCGGCTTTTGCAGCGTACGGCATCGGATAGGCGTTGCGAGTCTCGTCGATACCGATGATGGCAACTTGCACATCAACAGACTTTTGCAAATCGATTTCGCTGTAAAGCTGACATCCTAAAAAACCTTCGAGACTGCTGAACTGCTTCAGATTGTCGGGGCGGCGGGTGTCAAGATACTGCGCTATGTCGCTGTTGAGAATCATTTCGCTTTCTTGCTGACACGCTTTTTGGCAGGTTTGTCAACGCTGTTTTTGATAATCTCCTCGCAATCAGTCACTGTCAACGCTTTGGCATCGGTGCCTTTGGCGATGCGGTAGTTCTTGCCGTCGAAGGCGATGTAGGGACCATAGAATCCGTTAAGTACTTGAATCTGACCGTCTTTGCCTTCGAAAACGTTAATCACCTTGTTCTTTTCGGCCTCGCGTTTCTCATTGATGAGTTCGATGGCGCGCTCGAGCGTAACGGTGTACGGGTCGTCGACATTGCGTTTGAGCGAGTAGAACGAGTTGTTGT
>JAFYYJ010000003.1 GCA_017557605.1 Salinivirgaceae bacterium | reverse complement strand
GTTTAGAATTTTTGGATGAAAAATTTGGTCAACATAGTCATTTCTTTAGTCGTGGTCGTGGTCGTCTGCGGATAAGGAAGGGCTGTGCAATTTCATATAGAAAAACGAATTACAGGCCCTTCCCAATCGGAGGGGCTTTTTCATTCAGGTGGGTTCTATCAATTGATTTCGAGAGTTTTTGAGATTTGTTTTGAGCAGATTGCAGTGCGGAAGAAGGGAACGATGCGGGCATCGTGACCGACTGACAAACAACAAGATGCCAAAAGAAAGCCAAAAACGCCGAAAAATTTTAAACACGCCTAATGAGAATTTTTAAAATGTTGAATTTATAGAACACACCGCGATAAATATCTTAAAACGATGAAACATACACTTCGAAGCGCACAAACCACCGAAGGCCGCCGAATGGCCGGTGCGCGCGCCCTTTGGGTCGCAAACGGAATGAAGCACGAGCAAATGGGCAAGCCCATTATTGCCATTGCCAACTCTTTCACGCAGTTCGTGCCGGGACATACTCATCTGCACGAGATTGGTCAGCTTGTGAAGGCCGAAATTGAACGTCTCGGCTGCTATGCCGCAGAGTTCAACACCATTGCTATCGATGACGGAATTGCTATGGGCCACAATGGTATGCTCTACTCGCTGCCTTCGCGCGACATTATTGCTGACTCGGTTGAGTATATGTGCAACGCTCACAAGGCCGATGCTCTGGTCTGCATTAGCAACTGCGACAAGATTACCCCTGGAATGCTGATGGCTTCGATGCGTCTGAACATTCCGACAGTGTTTGTTTCGGGTGGCCCGATGGAGGCTGGCAAATGGAACGGCGAGAACGCCGACCTGATTACCGCAATGGTTAAAGGCGCCGACCCTTCGATTACCGACCAACAGATGAAAGAGATTGAAAGTTGTGCCTGCCCTGGCTGCGGTTCGTGCTCGGGTATGTTCACCGCCAACTCGATGAACTCGCTCACAGAGGTTATCGGCTTGAGCCTTCCTGGCAACGGAACCATTCTGGCCACACACACCAACCGCATTCAACTCTTCAAAGACGCTGCGGCTCTGATTGTTAAGAACGCATATAAATATTACGATGAGGGCGACGAGAGCGTTCTGCCGAAGAGCATTGCCACACGCGAGGCCTTCCTTAACGCGATGACGCTCGATATTGCAATGGGCGGCTCGAGCAACACCGTGCTTCACCTTCTGGCCGTGGCCAACGAGGCTGGTGTTGATTTCAAAATGAAAGATATCGACGAGTTAAGCCGCCGCGTGCCGTTCTTGTGCAAACTGGCGCCCAACACGCAGAAGTTCTCGATTCAGGAGTGCAATCGCGCAGGCGGCATTCTTGGCATTCTGAACGAACTGAACAAGGGTGGACTGCTCAACACTTCGCTCAAGCGCGTCAACGGCGCAACTCTGGCCGAAGACCTGAAGAAATATTATATCTGCGGAAGCACTATCGACCCCGAAGCAAAACGCATTTACAGTAGTGCGCCCGCTGGCAAGTTCAGCACCAAAATGGGCTCACAGTCAGCCGTTTGGGATTCGTTCGACACCGACCGCGCCAACGGCTGCATTCGCGATATTGAGCACGCTTACTCGAAAGACGGCGGCCTGGCCGTGCTGTTCGGCAACATTGCCAAAGACGGCTGCATTGTGAAAACGGCTGGCGTTGACGAGTCGCTGTGGCACTTCGAGGGACCCGCTGTTGTGTTCGATTCGCAAGAAGACGCCTGCGAAGGAATTCTCGGCGGCAAGGTCAAGAGCGGCGACTGCGTTGTAATCACGCACGAAGGTCCCAAAGGCGGCCCTGGAATGCAGGAGATGCTCTACCCAACGTCGTACATTAAATCGATGCACCTTGGCAAAGAGTGCGCGCTTATCACCGACGGACGTTTCTCTGGCGGAACGTCGGGCCTGTCGATTGGCCACATATCGCCCGAAGCGGCTGCTGGCGGCTCTATCGGCAAAATCAAAGACGGCGACATTATCGTTATCGACATTCCGTCGCGCTCAATCAGCGTTAAGTTGACCGATGCCGAACTCGATGCCCGTCCGCTGCAACCGCTCAAGCGTAACCGCGTGATACCCAAATCGTTGAAGGCATACGCGTCGATGGTAAGTTCGGCCGACAAAGGCGCGATACGTATCATTCCTGATTGATTGGTTTTTGAACACAGATGACACAGATTTAACGGATTTGCACAGATTTTTGATAATGATTTTGATGTAGGGACGCGGCATTGCCACGTCCGCTGAATTGAGAAACAAAAAGTTATGGAATACCGTTATAAAACATTAAGTTACAGCGAACTGAAAGAATTGAAATTTGGAATTACACCTGAAAACGTGTGCTCTCGAATATTCCATTATTTTGATTTGCCAAATGGTCTTGCAGAAGAGGATTCTGATGCTCTTGTAAGTAGTATAAATGACGCAGAATCCGTGTTTATGGCCGAAATCAATGATGATGTTGAAAACAGGGTTGCTGAAATTACTGGTTTGATTAACGGGGAACTGTCACAATATTTGTCACCCGCTGATGATGTATTTTTAGTATTTGTCAGTCCCAAAGACAAAAAATTGTCTGATAGCGAATTGGAAACGTTTCAAAACTTGAGTGAAGAGAAGTTTTGGGTGTGTCTTAACTATCATAATGCACAGATACAAGATTCCACCTATCTCTATATCATTGCCATAAAGGTGAAAGACGGAACTCGCGATATAAACGAGGCAATAGACGCTTTTTTAGATGATATTAACGAAGTAAACCTTGGCGAATACGATAAGGTTTTGAAGAAAAAAGCCGAAGAACGAGCAAAATCAATCATTGTTGATTCTGAAAATCACGCTGATGCCGTTGTTGACGTTATGTTGCATTTTTTGGAAGGTGCCGCTGCGGCCATTGAACTTAAAAACAACGGCATTCCAAATATAGGTGAGGATTTTGATGATTTCGACAACACAATTCTTGAAGAAGTAACTATTGCCGACCTTGGAAAATATGGGCAAAAGTTGATAAAGCAAGCATTGGATTTTGCAAAATCTGCCGTTTATCCAACTAATGACAAAAGTGTGTTAGCGCCTACAGTTGAGGATTTCTTGGATGGCGCGGTAGCGGCTCTTAAACTTATTGATGGAGAAAAATAGTTTTCAAATAAAAGAATTGAATTATGGAAACAAAAACAACCATTCGTAAAATGTTGAGTGGCAACTATATAAGTGTGCCGAAATATCAACGAGCTTATTCGTGGGATACTGACAAACAGGTAGAGCAGTTTTTGGATGACATAGATAATGATATAGCAAGCAATTCAAAAACGCCATACTATTTTGGTCATTTTATATTTGAAAATGATGGCTCAAATGAATATTACATTATTGATGGCCAACAAAGGTTGACAACCATTGAGATATTTCTATCGGCGGTTTTTAATAGATTAGAAAGTCTAAAAAAAGAATGCGGTATTACTCTTACTGTTGATGAAATAAAAATCAAGGAAGATACCTTGAAAAGCAATTCTAATCGATGCAGATTTTCCACAGTAGAGTATGACAACCAATTTTTTAAAGATTTTATTGTTGATAAACCTATATTTATCAATAGAAAATCTGTTAAAAAAAATTTTGAAACAGTTTCTTCAAAAAAAATAGCAGAAGCATATAAATACTTTTTAAACCATTTGAAAAACAAAGACTGTTCCGATTGTGAAAAATATATCGATTGTGTAGTTAATTCTATCTGTACTACTCATATTATACACAAAAAAGCAGAAGCAATACGGATGTTTGTTTTTCAAAATGATAGGGGAAAGCGCCCAACAAAACTTGAAATATTCAAGGCTCGGTTTATGTATGAAATACAAATATCTTCAACATTAAAAGAGGAAGACAAAACCGAAAAAATCATAGAATTACAAAAATGTTTTGAAAATATCTACAGAGCAATAGCCACAATTGAAAACAACATTAATGAAGATGATGTGTTATCGTATGCTCTTCGCGTTTATTATAACTCATTAAAAATAGATATTTCCACAGAGAACATTGACAAAGAACTATCACAAAAAGCCACGGCTATTCCATTTATTATAGATTTCACTTCAGAATTGGCAAATAGTTTTGATTGTTTAAAGCTTTTTTTCGAAGAAAAAGACTCGTATAAAATATACTCTTTGGCATTACTCGGTAAAACACAAGCGATTCCTTTTGTAATAAAAGCATATGAATATGGTATTTCAGATACTGAAAAAGAAGAACTCTTTGCCGCTTTGGAATCCATAGTGTTACGCCATAAAATAATAAAAACGAGAGCGCATATAGAAGACCGATTAAATGATGTGTTTTCAAAATTCACAGAAGAGAATCGTGATATAAGTCCCATAATTAACCATATTATGTGGCTTAAAAAAGCAGATGAAGAATCTTGGGGATGGTGGTGTTATTGGTCTGATGATAAATTAAAATTTGAACTACAAGGAAAAATAGACCATACTATTGCTAAACATTTACTTTGGAAGTATGAAAATTATCTTCTTTTTCAAAAAAAGTCGGGGTACAAATTTATGCCAATGAGCCGAATTGTCAATCCACAGTTAGAACATATCGCACCACAAACACCGACAGATGGTTCACCTGTTGCAGCAGGATATGATACATATGATGAGGTATTTATTAATAAATATTTAGATTGTTTGGGTAATTATCTATTGGTTTCAAAATCACATAATTGTTCAATAGGTAACGTCCCGTTTAAAGAAAAACGGAATTCATACACAGCGCTTGAACAGCAAAGAGAAGTTCAAGAAATGACTAATGATAAAGCTGTTTGGAAAAGAGGTAAAATAAAAACGCGTAATAAAAAAATCGTAGAATTCATTCTTGAAGAATTATGAAAGAAAAAATAACAGGAGCGGAGGCGCTGATGCGCTCGCTTGAAAATGAGGGTGTTGATGTGATGTTCGGCTATCCTGGCGGAGCCATAATGCCAACTTTCGATGCACTCTACGACCACCGTAAAACGCTGAATCACATATTGGTACGCCACGAGCAAGCCGCCGCACACGCCGCACAGGGTTATGCGCGTGTAAGCGGAAAAGTTGGTGTCTGCCTTGTAACAAGCGGACCTGGCGTAACTAACACAATAACAGGCATTGCCGACGCAATGATGGACAGCACCCCAATTGTGGTGATTGCTGGTCAGGTGGGTGCGGCTTTCCTTGGCACCGACGCCTTTCAAGAGGTTGACCTTGTG
>JAFYYJ010000016.1 GCA_017557605.1 Salinivirgaceae bacterium | reverse complement strand
TCCGGCACAGTCGCTCAGCCATCAGCTGCTGACAAAAACCATCAATCTGCTGTTTCCAATTCTTTGCGACGATGACCAATCGACCGAGGCGCGCTACTACGATATGCGCCACCTGATGGAAGAGGTTCTCTCGCAGCTGTCACTCACCGACGAACAGATTCAAGACGAGATTGAGACCTTCTCGAACTCGCTCGAGCTGCTCTATCTGCGTATGATTGAGGATGCTACGGCCATCTATAACGGTGACCCCGCTGCCGAATCGATTGAGGAAGTGATGGTGACCTATCCCGGATTCTACGCCATTGTGGCCTACCGTCTGGCGCATCAGCTCTACGAGCAGAACATACCCATTGTGCCGCGACTCTTCACCGAGTACGCACACGGCAAAACGGGCATCGACATACACCCTGCCGCCACCATCGGCCATTCGTTCTGCATCGACCACGGCACAGGCATCGTCATTGGCGAGACAACCGTTATCGGCAACAATGTGAAAATCTATCAGGGTGTTACATTGGGTGCGTTGAGTGTCGACAAGGCCGAAGCTGGTGTCAAACGCCACCCCACAATTGAAGACAATGTGACCATCTACGCCGGCGCAACCATTTTGGGCGGCAAGACAATCATCGGCCACGACTCGACAATCGGCGGTAACGTCTGGCTCACCGACAGCATCGAGCCATTCTCGATAGTGCTGAACAAAAGCAACGTCTATGTCAAGAACACCGGCGACTGGTGCTATAATATTTGACAAATTGCGCGCGAATGGCATGTTTTGATATAAAATAATATATTATTCGCATCGCGGTTTTTGATATAAAATTTCTTAAAATAGCAATATATAACTGTATGAAAATCAAAATAATATCAATCTTATTAATGCTTCCGGCAATGGCTGTGGCACAACGCAACGAAATTTCGTCGATGCGGTGGGGCGCCGACTTCAACATCCACATCACCTTCAGCAACGACTCAACATCAATTCTCGATGTGCGCGGACTTTACCATTCAACATCGACAATGCCGCAAATGGCCGTGGGCGAGGAGGAGGTAACCTACTATCCCGTCACTCTTGACCCCGACTTTGTTGGCGCACTGAAAGACAAAAGGTTGGAAACGTTTGGCGATGATACAACCGTCAAATTCTCCGATACCGTCCGTGCCACAACCTTGTGGAGCGCATTGCACGGTGAGATAGGCGGCGGATATATTCATTTTATTAATTGTCTGATTTACAGTCTTGAATCGAAAAGTTTGAATCTCTATTCGCCATTCTATCGTCGCCCTAAATCAAATTGGAAGCCAAAACCGATGACCGAATCGTATAAACGAACTTGCAAATGGGAATATTATTGTCCTGACAACCAGAAGCTTGCTCAAAAGGAATATTATCTGAAAGAGAAGAAAGGCGAGTTAGGCGACATCCGTCTGCTGCCAAAATCGTTCATCGACTTGTTTTTGAACACCAATCAGAAACAATATGAGCAGCTTATAGCCGCCGGCGAAACCAACAAGGTGGCCATTATCGATATGATTAGGCTGCTTGTGGCGTCTAACTATCTGGGTGTCGACCAGATAACGCTGATTCAGGGCGCTGTTTCGAAATCAATCATAAAGTACTCGATGAACAGCCTGCCGTCGGTCATCATCTTCGACGATTTTGGCGCCGCCGTGGCCATGACGCTCGATAATGAAGGTTACAAGATTGACAATGTGGTGTTTAATCATCAAGAGGAACTGACCGAAGAGGAGATAAGCCAACGCATGCAGTTGATGCAGGGCGTCATCCGTCAGGTGAATGCCGTCAATAAGAAGATTTTTGAACGGAATCTGAAAAGCTACTATCAATAGGCCGCAAAACAGTAGTTTTCCGCAACATCATAATCAATGCCTTCGTATTAATCGGACAATATTTCAACATTTAATGTAATTTTGTCATATTAATAAAAGAGATATGGACTTACAGCAAGTCAAACAACGATTCGGAATAATAGGCAACACCGAAGGACTTAACCGCGCCATTGAGCGCGCCATTCAGGTTGCGCCAACCGACCTCACGGTGCTGATTACGGGCGAAAGCGGAACAGGTAAGGAGAATTTTCCGAAGATTATTCATCAGTATAGTTCGCGTAAGCATGGCGAATATATTGCCGTGAACTGCGGCGCCATACCTGAGGGAACAATCGATTCAGAGCTTTTCGGTCATGAGAAGGGCGCGTTTACAGGTGCGCATGAGGCCCGCAAGGGTTATTTTGAGGTAGCCGACAACGGAACAATCTTCCTCGATGAGGTGGCTGAGATGCCGTTGCCAACCCAGGCGCGTCTGCTGCGTGTGCTCGAGAGCGGCGAGTTTATCCGTGTCGGTTCGTCGAAGGTGCAGAAGACCAACGTGAGGGTGGTGGCCGCCACAAATGTTAATGTGCTGGAGGCCGTTGAGACAGGCAAATTCCGCGAGGACCTATACTACCGTCTTAACACTGTGCCAATCAAGATTCCGCCCTTGCGCGAGCGCGTCGATGATATTCATCTGCTGTTCCGCAAGTTTGCATCCGACTTTGCCGACCGTTTCCATATGCCAACACTGACACTAACGCCGGAGGCCCGCGCCATGCTTGAGCGCTTCCGCTGGCCGGGAAACATCCGCCAGCTTAAAAATATTACCGAGCAGCTGTCGATTCTAGAAGAAAACCGTGTGATAACAGCCGATACAATGCGCCGTTATCTGCCTGAAAGCGAGAATGCTCACTTGCCGGCAGTGCTTGGTCATGCCGACGAGCAGTCGTTTGCCTCGGAGCGCGAGATTCTGTACAAGGTGCTCTTCGACATGAAGAACGATATGAACGACTTGAAACGGCTGGTGCGCGACCTTATGGAGCAGAACGGTAACCACGGGGAGTTGTCGAAGGACCATGCGCGCATTATCCAAAGCATATATTCCGGTAGTAAAACTAATTTTGGCAATGATGACGAGCCGCAGATAATAATCACTCACAACGACAACCACAAAAATCAGCACATACAAGATACTGAGGAGTTTGTGGAAGAGTCGCTGTCGCTTGAGGACAAAGAGGTGGAGATGATTCGCAAGGCGCTGCAAAAGCACAACGGCAAACGCAAATACGCCGCAGAGGATTTAGGGATATCGGAGCGCACGCTCTACCGGAAAATCAGAGAGCACAATTTGGAATAGAGATAATTACAGAATGATTGATTAACTGAATGATTGAATTATAAACGAAGTTTAAAAACTTATAACTCAAAACTTTAAGAACTTATAACTTAAATGCGCAAACTGCTGCTTTTCATATCAATAATTGCCCTGACGTCAGGATGCACTATAAAGTATTCGTTTACAGGAGCTTCGATTCCGCCCGACGCCAAGACGGTTTTCATTGCCGATTTCAAAAACATGGCTCCGCTTGTCAATCCCTCGCTGAGCAACGATTTAACTGAGGCACTGAAAGATAAGTTCGTAAACCAGACATCGCTTAAGATTGGTGACGAGAACGCAGACCTCTACTTCGAAGGCACAATAACCGACTACAACACCCAGCCTGTCGCTATTAAAAGCGGCGATATCGCCTCGCAGAACAGGCTTACAATATCGGTCAAAGTCAAATTTGTGAACAACAAAGACCCCAAGGCGAATTTCGACAGCAACTTTTCGCGCTATCAAGACTACGATAGCCAAAACAGCCTGTCGGATGTTGAGGACCAGTTGGTGTCGTTGATAATTGAGGACCTGATTGACGACATATTTACAAAATCGGTTGTCAACTGGTAGATTGTTAAGATGTTATGAATAAGGAAAAACTATTGGCATATATGCGAAGCCCCGAGAATCTGGGCGACCGTGAGCTTGCTGAGATTGAAGGAATGGTTAAGGAATACCCATTCTTTCAGGCTGCCAGAATGCTATATGTCAAGGGTTTCCGTAATCAGGGATATTCCAACTACGACAAGGTTCTGCGTGAGAATGCGATTTTTGTAACCAATCGCACAAAACTGTTTTTCCTTCTCAACGAGCGCGTCATAATAAAGCACGATGCCGAGCCGTCGCAAAAGGCTGCGGAGGAGGAATTCTTCGATTTCCGCGCACTTGAGGCTGCCGCCGGATTCAAGCCACGGCTGACAGCGGCTGAGAAGGCGAAGTCAGAATTGGACAAACTGATTGAAGCGGCTGCTGCTGCAGCAAAACAAAAGAAAAAGTTGGATAATCTGGGTTACACAAACACACAGATTTCCGATGCCAAGAAATCGCACCAGGACGAACTGCTTGACAAATTCTCTGAAACAAGATTCAAGCAGTCGCTTATGAGCAAAATAGGTGAAAATCAAGGAGAAACGGCGGTTTCTGCGGGGGGGGACACAACGGATGACAATAATATTTCAGATAACAGCTCAGCCAACGACACCGGCCTTATGACTGAAACCCTTGCGAAGATTAATGTGTCGCAAGGTCATTACGAGAAAGCGTTGCTGATTTACGAAAAATTATGTTTGAAATATCCACAAAAAAAACCTTACTTTGCGGCTCGAATTAGAGAAATAAACGAAATCATTAACAATAAATAATTTAAGGAAATGTTTACAATCATCACCGTTCTTATTTTCTTGGTTTGTATTCTGATTATACTCACTGTTCTGGTACAAAACTCAAAAGGTGGCGGTTTGACCGCAAACTTTGCAAGTGCGAATCAGGTAATGGGTGTTCGTAAGACAACCGACTTCCTTGAGAAATTCACTTGGGGTTTGGCAGGAACATTGTTTGTTCTCTGCATTCTTGCCGCAGCATCAATCAACCGTGGCGAGATTGACACAAACAGCAGTATCATTCAAGAGAAGATTGATGAGGCTGCTGACCCGTTCATGCAGCAGAACAACTTCCCGGCTACAGCACCTGTAATGGAAGAAAGCGCTGAATAAGAATCCAAACGGAAAAATCAAACGCCAATCTGCACTGATGCGGGTTGGCGTTTTTTATTTTTCAAATGCCGCCTTTCATTTTCCCTTCCTCTTTGCGCCTTTTGAAATAAAACCGTATAATTGTGAAACAAAAAACATTACAAATGGAGCAGAAACTTAACATAATTGGCGATTGGACACTGCAGCGCCTGCTTGACCAATTGCAGGCCGGGAACATCAAAATCCCTCGTTTCCAGCGCGATTACATTTGGGAGAAATCAAAAGTCGTGAAGTTGCTCAATTCCATTTACAATCAGTATCCTATCGGCTCGCTGTTCTTTTGGAAGGCGCCGGCCAAATACGCCTTCTTCATTCGTCCGTTCGACATCGACGGCATTGATGACACCAAAACCGAAGGCGATTTTCAGTTCATCTTAGACGGCCAGCAGCGCATAATGTCGCTGTTTGTTGCGCTCAAGGGAAAGAATATGGCTGGAGTTGACTATGCGACAATCTGCTTCAATCCGGAGCGGTGCGAGTTTTTGATACCACGCAGTCTGCGTGAGAAAAACAACATTCCGGCCTGGCGGATAATTGACAAGGATGCTTTTGCCGAAACGCTTGCTGAGCTTGAAAAAAGCAAGATGCGCAATCAAAAGAAGATTGTCGAGAATTGGAAACAGTGCCGCGATATTTTTGTCAACTACCCGATGAGCATTGTTCTGACTACCAATACCGATGTCGATGATGTGGTGGAGATTTTCGAGCGCATCAATCAAGGCGGCAAGCATCTTACCGTTTTCGACCTTGTGCATGCTACAACTTGGAGCGAGAAGTTCGATTTGAAACAGAATATTGATGATTTCAACACTCCGGCGCGCATGAAGCAGGTTGGCCGTTTGAGCGAGAAGGTTTTCACACTGTCGCTCACGCTCAACGCCTTCGATGACGCCCGTAGCCTCTATCAGCTCAAACTGACGCCAGAAATCTGTCAGAAGATATGGCCTCGCACGCGGTCGGCGCTTATCAGCACACTCGATTTTCTGAAAAAAATGCGTATTTCGGGCGACCTCGCCTTTTATCATAATCTGATTCCGACATTGCAGTATTACTTCTTTACAGCCAGCAGTGGCACCATCTATCCTGAGCATCAGAAAACGCTCGAAAAATGGTTCTGGGACGCCAAATTCTCGAAACGATACTCGGTTTCGGGCGCCACCCATCTAAAAGAAGATGTGCAATGGATTCGTTCGCTTTTAACTGAAGAATGATTATGAAGATACGTACTATTTTGCCGTTCGCACTTTTGTTGATTGCGGCGGCCTGCTCCAAACGAACTGACTGTCCCTCGTATCCATCGGCTCGCATGGTGTGGATACCCTATGCCGAAGGCGAACAGCGAACTTTTGAGTGTGGAAACGCCACACAAACCTTTGTGTTCAACGATGTTTACAGCACGACTCACTACACCATTAACACCAACGAATCAACTCTATGCGAGTGCAAGGCGTATAGCAATTCCGATATCGATTCAGTGAACAACATCCAGATTCGTTGTTCGTCGCAGAACCTTAAACTCCGCACTCATTATATGATAGAATTTTACTACTACGGAACGCTTAGCAACTATTATGTGCCTCTGGGGCTCGATTTCTTCGAGTTCGATATCATGAAAGAGGGTGCGCCTGTTGGAGCTGAGCATTTCAATGAGTTGCAGATTGGCGGTAAAACTTATAACGATGTCTTAAGAGTTGAAATAGATACAATTAGCAATATCAAGACAAAGATTTATTGCATTTATTTGGCTGCGGGCACCGGATTGGTTCAGTACGACTACAAAACAGGCGAGACTTTTGGCCTGAGATAAAAATCAGAAACAATGGGAGATTTGCTGGTTAAAACATACGGCTCTGCTGTTTTCGGGATTGATGCCATCACCATAACAATTGAGGTTAACATATCGACAGGTGTGGCTTTTCATCTTGTTGGTCTGCCCGACAATGCGGTTAAAGAGAGCCAGCCTCGCATTAATGCCGCGCTTAGAAACAATGGCTTTAAATATCCGTCCAAGAAGATAGTTATCAATATGGCTCCTGCCGATATCCGCAAAGAGGGTTCGGCTTATGACCTTCCGCTTGCTGTTGGCATTTTGGCAGCGTCGGAGCAGATTGATGCAGCGCAACTCGACGATTATGTGATTATGGGTGAACTCTCGCTCGACGGCAGTCTGCAACCAATCAAAGGGGCGCTGCCCATCGCCATCAAGGCGCGCGAGGAGGGTTTCAAGGGATTCATCCTGCCAAAGCAGAATGCCCGCGAAGCAGCAGTAGTCAACAATCTTGAGGTGTATGGCGTATCAAATATCCGCGAGGTGGCCGATTTCTTGAACGGCAAGCAGCCGCTTGAGCCGACCATTGTGAACACCCGCGAGGAGTTCGCAAATAGCATAAATCATTGGGATTCTGACTTTTCCGATGTACGCGGCCAGGAGAACGTGAAACGCGCAATGGAGATTGCTGCAGCCGGTGGTCACAATGTGATAATGATTGGCCCGCCGGGAGCCGGCAAGACGATGCTTGCCAAACGTCTGCCGTCGATTTTGCCGCCATTTACGCTGCATGAGGCGCTGGAAACAACAAAGATTCATTCGGTGGCCGGAAAAATTGACAAAGACACCAGCCTGATGACCAAACGGCCGTTCCGCTCGCCGCACCACACCATCAGCGATGTGGCGCTTGTTGGCGGCGGCACATTTCCGCAGCCGGGCGAGATTTCATTGGCACACAATGGTGTTCTGTTTCTTGATGAGCTGCCTGAGTTTCAGCGCACAGTGCTTGAGGTGATGCGTCAGCCGTTGGAGGACCGCGTTATAACTATCTCTCGTGCCAAGTTTACAGTTGAGTATCCGGCCAGTTTCATGCTTGTGGCAAGTATGAACCCGTGTCCGTGCGGCTACTACAACCATCCCGATAAGGAATGCACCTGCACGCCGGTTATGCGCCAGAAGTATATGAGTCGCATTTCGGGTCCGCTACTCGACCGCATTGATATTCATATTGAGGTGGTGCCCGTTCCGTTCGACAAACTTTCGGGCAAGGAACAATTGGAGACGAGCGCCCAAATCCGAGAGCGTGTCACAAAAGCCCGCGCCATCCAGCAGGAGCGTTTTGCCGATTATCAAGGTGTTCACTGCAACGCGCAGATGAATGCTAGGCTTATCCGCAAATACTGCGTGCTTGATGCTGAGTGCCAGCGGATGATAAAAATGGCTATGGAGAAGACGGGAATGTCAGCTCGTGCCTATGACCGTATTTTGAAAGTTTCGCGCACCATTGCCGACCTTGCCGGTGAATCCGAAATCAAGCCAGAGCACCTTGCTGAGGCCATCCAATACCGCAGTTTGGATAGAGATAATTGGGGAAAGTAAATTATTTTTGAAATTGAAAGAAAGCTGCAAATAAACCATCAAAAAACAGCGTTTGTATAACCATCGTTAAACCTTATATTTGCACCCGCAATTGCAAATAGCTATGGCAGAAAACAAAGCAGTATTTCCGGGTTCATTCGACCCGTTCACTTTGGGACACCATTCGGTTGTCACCCGTGCGCTTCCGCTTTTCGACAAAGTGGTGATTGCCATAGGTAAAAACACTCAGAAAAACGGATTCTTCAGCATCAGCGAGCGCATTGAGATGATTCGCGGCGTGTATGCCGACCAGCCCAAAATTGAGGTTACGGCTTACGACGGCCTAACAATAGATTTCTGTAAGAGCATAGGCGCAAATTTCATGTTGCGCGGCATCCGCACAGTGTCCGACTTTGAGTACGAATGCGCCATATCGCAAATGAACCAGCTTATGGACCCGCAGGTTGAGACAGTCTTTCTGCTCACCACATCAGAGCTGACGCCGGTCAATTCCACCATTGTGCGCGACATTCTGACCTATGGCGGCAATGTCAGCCAGTTTGTGCCGGAGGGAATGGATATTGAAGGTGTTTTAAAACGACGCAACCAATCGAAATGAAAAAGATAAAAGCCATATTATTGCTGACTTTGATTGCCGCCGCAACTGCTGCGTCCGCGCAGACGACAATAGTTGAGGGTTCAAACCGCACCTACCGGAACCAGAAGATTGAGGCCTACGCTTGCACCGACTACATATCGGGAGCCAACACGCTGGTAGGCAGCACCGTGGCCGACAGTCTTGGTAAATTCAAACTAGCTCTCAATATTACACGCACTTGCCGCGTAACGCTCAAATTGGGGCGCGCCAATGGTATCTTATATGCCGACACCGCAATGACTTACACAGTTCTCTTGCCCGATTATGAGCCGATGAGTAAAAGCGATAAACTTAATCCATACTTCACTCCCGATGAGTTTCTGGTCGGAATAAAAAACCCCGACCGCTATAACCTGAACATGTATGTCGATTTGTTCGATTACACATACCAAGATTGCCTTGAGCGTAACTACTACCGAATGCTGAAAAATCCGGACAAGCAATTCACCGACAGCCTGATAGAAACAATGGAGACCTCGTTCGACTCAATACCGAACGAGTTTTTCAGCGTTTACAGGCAATACAAATACGCGTGGTTGAAATTTATCAGCTATATGCGCGATTGGCGATATATGTCGCGCGAATATTTTGACAATCAGCCAATTGAATATGAAAATCCGGCATATATGGATTTGTTCAATCAGACGTTCACTAACTTCCTGCGAATGTATATGAACACACGCGAGGGTGAGCGCATCTATTCTGATGTGATTATGTCAAAAAGCCCGGTGAAAGCAAAGCAGACGTTGTCGAACTGCCTTGCCGTAACCAACGATACACTGCAGGAAATGGTGCTTCTGAAAAGCATCCACGACGCTCTCTACGACTACTACTTCAGAGCCAGCAGCCTGCTTATAACTCTCGACTCTATAAAGAACACAACAAAAATCGACCAGCATAAGTGCATTGCCGAGAATATTGAGCAGAAAAACGCCATTGCCAAAGCTGGCACCGCTGCTCCGGCCTTCTGCCTTGCCGATACAGCAGGCGTCTATCGCAGCGTCGATGAGTTCTGCGAGAAATACATCTACCTCAACTTCATTTCACTCGACAGTTACGCCTGCACGCAAAGTCTTGAGCAGTTGAGACTTATGAATGAGAAGACTAAAGATGTGATACAGGTTGTGTCTATCTCGATTGACGATGATTTCGACAAGGTGAAAAAATACTTCAAGCGCAACCACTACAACTGGATGCTCCTTGACTACAAAGCCGACCCCACAGTGCTCGACCGCTATAAGGTAAAGGCTTATCCATCTTATTATCTGATAGATACCGAAGGCAATCTGTGTATGTCGCCGGCAGCTTCGCCGTCGGAGGATTTCGAGAAGCGCTTCTTGCAATACTATCGCGACCAGCAGAAAAACAGACAGTAAGTGACAAGATTTTAAAAGGTTAAGTGTTTAATTTAGTGTTAAGAGTTAAAAGTTTAGCGTTTCGCTGTTTACCGTTTCGTAATTGATATAAACTTATGCCTTTTGCCTTATGTCTTTTCAACTTTACACATTAATCTTTAAACTTTAATCATTCCTCTTTACTCAATTATTCCGTTAATCAATCCTTCAATCAATAATTATTATGAATAAACTGATTTTTGCAACACATAACGACCACAAGTTCGGCGAGGTAAAAAAACTTATTGGCGACCTTTACGATTTGGTTGACCTTGACGACATAGGCATAACCGATGATATTCCTGAAACCGGCGATACGCTTGAGAGCAACGCCCGTATAAAGGCGAGGTATGTTAAGGAGCATTGTGGCAACAGTGTTTTTGCCGACGACACAGGTCTTGAGGTTGAGATACTGAACGGACAACCGGGCGTTTACACGGCGCGGTTTGCAGGCCCTGAGTGTGATTCGGAGAAGAATATGGAGAAGCTGTTGCGTGTTATGGAAGGCGAGGAGAACCGCCGCGCGCAGTTCCGTACGGTTATCTGTCTTATCATCGGCGACAATGAATATTTGTTTGAAGGTGTTGTGAAAGGCCGTATTGCCACAAAAACATCGGGCACAGGCGGTTTTGGCTATGACCCTGTGTTCATTCCTGACGGCTATGACAAAACTTTTGCCGAAATGCCGTCGGAGCTGAAGAACCAGATAAGCCACCGTGCCATTGCTGTGGAGCGGTTCGCAACATTTCTGAAGGAGTTGGGCAACTGACAAATCAACTTTCAAAGCTGTCAACTTTTACTATATTTACCGACTTTTAAGGAAGGTTTATTATGAGTAACGATATATCACGCGGGTGTTTTGTTGAAAGCATCGACCCCGAAACAGCGGCAAACACTAAGATTCCGTACTGCGGCAAGCTTAGTGTCTTCGACTGGCTGAACGACATCCCCGACGGAATAAATAAGAATGAGATTTACGAAGTCAGATTCAAAAATACCCGCAAGGGCTACTATTACAACTCAAACGGGCTGCATTTGACTGCGGGCGATATTGTTGCTGTTGAGGCCTCGCCAGGTCACGACATCGGTATCATTTCGCTTGCGGGTCAGCTTGTGCTTAACCAGTTGAGCAAATACAATATCAATCCGAAAGGCGAATTCAAAACCATATACCGCAAGGCCAAAGCCACCGATATTGAGAAGTGGAAAGAGGCTATTGCGCTTGAGAAAGAGACAATGATTGAGTCGCGCAAGATAGCCGTTGACCTTCATCTCGATATGAAGATTGGCGATGTGGAGTATCAGGGCGACAAGACTAAGGCCATTTTCTACTACATTGCCGACGACCGTGTTGATTTCCGCCAGCTAATCAAAATTCTGGCTGACAGATTCCATATCCGTATCGAAATGAAACAGATAGGTGCCCGTCAGGAGGCTGGTAGAATTGGCGGTATAGGCTCATGCGGGCGGCAACTCTGTTGCTCCACTTGGATGAGCAATTTTGTGTCGGTAACAACCACTGCGGCCCGTTATCAGGAGTTGTCGCTCAATCCGCAGAAGTTGGCCGGACAGTGCTGCAAACTGAAGTGCTGCCTCAATTACGAGGTTGACGCATACATCGACGAGCGAAAGGATTTCCCTTCGTCGGAGGCTTCCATTATGACAACCGCCGGCAAGGCATATCATCAGAAAACTGATGTGTTCCGCCGCCTTATGTGGTATTCGGTGGGTGATGCTAACAGCTTGGATATGATTCCGATACCGGTGGAGAAGGTTAAGGAGTATCTGGAGATGAACAAACGGGGCGAGAAAGTGGAACTTGAGACTAATGTTGAGACCGAAAACAGACCGTCGGCTGAAATCGATTTCTCACAAGTGGTTGGTCAGGACAGCCTTACTCGTTTCGACTCATCGAAAAAGAAGAAGAAAAAAAGAAGACACGGCAACCGCTCAAACGGTGGCGAACGCAATAATGCACAACGTAATGAAGGCAATAAGAATAGCGGCGGCAATTAGTCTTTTGGCTGTGTTCGCATCGTGTGACAGCCGGCTCTACTATGAGCGTAATTACGTAATGGAGGACGAAGAGTGGCTTCGCGACAGCGTGCTTGAGTTCAGCGTTCCGGTAACCGACACGCTTCAGGCTTATAACATATTGTTCAACAACCGCATAACCGGACAATATCCATACAGCAATATGTACCTTTTCATCACCATTGCCGCTCCCGACAAGTCACACCAGGTGGATACGCTTGAATGCATCTTGGCCGACAACCACGGCAAATGGCTTGGAAGCGGGTTTGGCAATGTCTGGACAAACAATGTGTATTACAAGAAAAATGTAAAATTCCCCAAATCAGGAACTTATATATTCTATGTTGAGCAGGCGATGCGTGTTGAGAAACTGCCGCATGTGTTGAGCGCGGGAATCAGAATAGAAAAGAACAACTAATATCAGCGAAGTGGGAAAGGGAAAACTTGCAAAATTCAGGGAGAACGCAGCGTTTGAGAACGTTTTTCAACCCGAAGTGGCTGATTTCTTAAACTATACAAGTCCGCTGAAGGGCAATTGGCGGCAGCAGGTGTTTAAAAACAACAATCCTATTGTGCTTGAGCTTGGCTGCGGCAAAGGCGAATATACGGTTGGTATGGCGCGTATGTTCCCCGGCAAGAACTTTATCGGCGTAGATATAAAAGGTGCCCGCATTTGGACCGGAGCTAAGCAGTCGAACACCGAGCAGATGCCCAACGTGGCCTTCCTGCGTACCCGCATCGAGATAATTGACAGATTTTTTGCACCTGACGAGGTCGATGAGATATGGATTACATTCCCCGACCCGCAAATGAAAAAGCGTCGCGCCAAAAAAAGGCTCACATCAAGTGCGTTTCTGGCAATGTATAAGCGGTTGCTTGCCGACGGCGGAATAGTCAATCTGAAAACCGACAGCCGCTTCCTTTATTACTACACATGCGAAGTGGCAAAGGTCAACAACCTGCCTATTGAGCGCCAGACTGCCGACCTTTACAGCGAGCCTTGGATTGACGATGTGCTGAACATCAAAACTTATTATGAGCAACTCCACATCGACGACGGCAACACCATTCACTATTTGAAATTCAGGCTTCCGCAAGAAGGAGAACTTGTAGAACCGGATTTTGACGACACGGCTGAAGCTGCCGAACTAATTGGAAAAAATTGAATTAACATAAAAACAAAAACAATGGAAAACGAAGTAAACGGCGCAAACGCAAGCAATCCTAAAATGGATGTTGTGCGTTCAAAAAACCAGATAGACTTTTTCATGCACAACTACACCGTATATAAAAAAAGCGGTGTGGTGGTAATCGACGTTATGGAACCAACTGCCGACGGTGAGGACTTGCACAGCTTCTACGAACTTACAAAAGAGGAGTTTGAAAGCGACGATTTTCGCGTTTTGGCCGATGCCATTCGCAAGAATCCGCAGCAGTATGCCGACCGCCGGTTACTGTAAAGAATCTACTGACAGCCAGCAGTGTTTCATCCATTCGACAACCTGCCAGACGGAGTGCGGCTGCCCGAGCAGTTCACGTGTCCGTTTTGCTACACGCCACACCCTTTGGTGCGGTTGGCTGCAGGCGAGTTGATGAAGCATATTGCCGCACGCACCGAGTGGCATCGTGAGTTGCAAGCGGGGAAAATGTTCGGTGTGCTTGTGGCTCAAAACGCAAGCGGGCAACTAGGCTACATTGCCGCTTTTTCAGGCTTGATAGCTGGTATCGGCAACCATTATTTCTTTGTTCCGCCTATCTTTGATTATACCCGTCCCGACGGTCATTTCAAACAGACCGAAAAGCAAATATCGGAGCTTAACACGCAGATAGATGCCGCAGAAAACTCACAACAACTGACTGACCTCAAGCGGCAGCTTGCCGAGACCGAAGAGCAAGCAAAAATCGAGATTTCGGAACGGAAAGCCCTGAACCGCGAGCATAAAGCCGAGCGTAACCGTCAGCGCAAACAGAAGTTATCGGCTGAACAACAAGACATACTAACGCGTCAGAGCCAGTTTGAGAAAGCCGAACTTCGGCGGCTTGAACGAAAATGGGCAGATATATTAGGAGAAATCAGACAACAAATATCTGATATTGAACAGAATATCAACCAGGCAAAAAATCTTCGTCGCCAAATGTCGGAGAATTTGCAGCAGTGGCTTTTTGAGCAGTATGTGGTGCTCAACGCCCGTAGTGAAATTAAAACCATAGGCCGTATTTTTGCCGATGAACAAGGCTCTGTGCCACCAGCGGCCACTGGCGAATGTGCTGCGCCCAAATTGCTGCAATACGCCTATAAACACGGTTTAAAGCCGCTGGCAATGGGCGAATTCTGGTGGGGCGACTCGCCCGAAGGCGAAATCCGGCAGCACGGCAACTTTTATCCGGCTTGTCACAACCGTTGCCGTCCGTTACTCAGCTTTATGCTCCAAGGTCTTGATGTTGAACCGAACAGACTGAACCAAAAACAGTTGCAAATAAAAATCATATACAACGATAACTGGCTTGTGGCCGTCGATAAACCGGCTGGATTACTGTCGGTACCAGGAAAAGACGATGCCGATTCGGCTTTGGCGCAGTTGCAAAAGCAATATGGCGAAACAGCTGACATTCAGCCTGTTCACAGGCTCGATATGCAGACATCGGGAGTGTTGCTTTTTGCAAAAAACAAACCGACCCAAGCGGCAATGATGCAGTTGTTTGAGCACCGCCAAGTGGCTAAGCGTTATGTGGCAGTTGTTGAGGGCGTTCCGGCAGAGAAACAAGGCACAATAAGCCTTCCATTGCGTGCCAACCTTGATGACAGACCGCGACAAATGGTTGATTTTGCGCATGGTCGTAAGGCTGTGACTCGCTACAAAGTGTTTGGAGGCAATGATAAACGGACTATTGTTGAATTCTTTCCGGAAACAGGGCGCACACATCAGCTTAGGGTTCATGCGGCGCACCCTTCGGGCCTGAACTGTCCCATTGTGGGCGACAATCTGTACGGCTCGCCAGCCGACAGACTTTATCTGCACGCCGCGCGGATAGATTTTGTTCATCCTCTTACAGGCGAAAAAACAACAATTGAATGTAAGGAGGATTTTGAACCGTTTGAACTGCCTATACCTTCACAGGCTCCACATGCAGAATAACCTGTGTGCGCTGTCCGTAACGTTCGCGTAGCCTGTGCTCCACATCAACGGTTGCCTCATGCGACTCGCTGACTGTCATATTGCCCGGTACACGCACATGCAGTTCAATGGCAATATCTGACCCAATGCGGCGGGTCTTCAAGTTGTGTACGTCGCTGAAATGCTTGTTACTCAGTACTATCGACTCAATTTCGTCTTCTTGTTCCTTTGGCAGAGAGCGCTCAAGCATCTCGCCTATGCCGGGAGTGATGAGTTCGTAGGCGACCTTGCCTATGAGAATGCTGACAATGAGTGCGGCAATAGGGTCGAGAACAGCCCATTTCTGTCCAAGGAAATAAGCGCCGCCTATGCCCAGAAGCGTTCCTATGGACGACAGCGCGTCGGAGCGGTGATGCCATGCGTTAGCAACCACTACGGCCGAGTCAACACGCTCACCAACGCGGCGTGTGTATTGGTATAATGCTTCTTTTATAACAATAGAAACGGCCGCAGCAACAAACGCAATAGCCTCAGGTTGCTCAAGAGTCTGCCCGTTGACAGCAGCTGCCACAAGGCACACATTCTTCCAAAAAATGCCGACAGCCACGCAAAACAGTGCCAATCCTATGATAATAGTTGCCAGAGTCTCAAATTTTCCGTGTCCGTAGTCGTGGTCTTCGTCCTTGGGCATAGCCGACACCTTGACGAAAATCATAACCACAAGGTCTGTCACAAAATCGGATATTGAGTGGATGCCGTCGGCAATCATGGCGCCGCTTCGTCCTATGATTCCTGCCGCAATCTTACCCGCCGACAGAAGGAGATTGGCAAAAAAGCCTATCCATGTCGCCCGATATATCTGTTGCTCTCTGTTCACTGTTTCGGAATAATTTGAAAACAAATATAGTTTTTATTATCCTCCGTGTTTTTAAAAACCATCCGCTCTTTTGGAGTACTATATATTTATTATTCAATTCCGCCCACTCGCATTCTTTCCATTTTCATTTTCAAATTTCCATTTCCTTTTATAACTTTCGCACAATAAAATATGTATACCTCATACAAGTATATTGCAAAAAATCGTGGCAACAATCACAAATTGTTGATTGACAATATTTTGCCCCCCCCACATACGGCCACGCCAACCGCGGAAATACTCTAACAAACAACAAATACTTTCTGATTTTTTACTGCCAGCAAAGGCGGCATGGAATATTTGTGCCTCTGCGGTACGCAGTACTGATGTGAATTGAAGTTTTGAAATAATGATAAAACATTAACTGATAAATTATTAACATAAAAAATAGACTATGAAAAAGATTTCCAGAAATGTGATGCTGGCATTTGCAAGTTGCATGATGTTTTTAACGGCAAATGCTCAAGAATCGGCTTTTTATGACTATGATTTTAATGAGTGGTGGACAGACGGAGCCGCTTCTTCACCGTTTGAGGTGGTTACGGGAATTCAAGGCACCCGCTTTGGTGGCGAAGCTGCCAAAGTTGTTGTTCCAAAGGCTGGCAACGACTGGGATGTTGAGTTTTGCAACATCCTGCGAGGAAACAAGGGCCAAGAGGCCGGTGCACAATTTTCTTTCGAATGTGATGTGTATTGGGTTTCCGATTCTGGAGACACCGCGGATATACGCCTTTTGACAGGTAAGATTGGTACTACTGGTCACGATGATTGGACGTGGAATGCCGACGAGAACACTGAGCTTGTTGCAGAAAATGGTTTCTGGTCAGTACACAATGTGTCAAGATTAATTCCGAAAAACGAATGGACACATGTGACATGGGGCGATGGGTTGACAATTGGTGAAAAAGGTGCTGAATACATTGGCATTCAAATAAACCTTGACAACAATGCTGGCACTAATCTTGGAGTGTTCTATTTCAGAAATATCGTTATCAAAATAGGAAAGAAAACCACTCTTGAATATTTCATGAGCAGGAGAATTATTGATGGTTTGGAATATGAGAAAACCTCGTCTGGTGCATCTGTAGCCGGTTATGATAATAATAGCAATATTACAAACATAACCATTCCTTCATCAGTAATCATTGATGGGATACAATATCCGGTTACAGAAATTAAAGAAAGTGCATTCAGTGGCTGCACCAGTTTGCAATCGGTTACTATTCCTGAGTCGGTAACTATTATAGGCAAGCAAGCATTTACAGATTGTAAGAACCTTGCAACAGTTATTATTTCCAACCCTGAAGCAGTTGTTGGTGAATATGCGTTTCGCAACACTCCTGTTGCTGATGAATATAAATATAATGTCTATCCGTACAGCATTGACAATGAGGAATTTAATGTATGGTACACTAATGGTTCCCTATCCGAAAAATATATCCAACTAACAGCATCGGGAGCGGCATTAGTTAGCGTGCCAGCGGCGGGCAACGACTGGGATGTTGAGTTATGCAACATTCTTCGTGGCAACAATGGTCAAGAGGAAGGGGCAACATTCTCTTTTGATTGTGAGGTGTTTTGGAATTCGAAATCAGGATACGACTCTGCTGACATACGTCTCTTGACTGGAACTTATGGATGGGGAATGCACGACGACTGGCAATGGTCGTACGAAGATAATACCGAGCTTGTTACTACTAACGTCGGAGGTTTCTGGGGTTATGTTCATAATCAATCAAGAAAAATACCAAATAACAAATGGACACATGTGTCATGGGGCGATGAGTTGACGATTGGTGAAAAGGGTGCCGATTATATTGGCATTCAAATAAACCTCGATAACACTGCTGGCACTAACATCGGCGACTTCTATTTCAGAAATATCATTATTAAAATAGGCAAGAAGACCGAATTGTTGTATTTTCCGTACAAAACCGAATTTTCCGCTAACGATTTGTCATATACATTAGACAAGGGCATAGTTACCTTAACCGGCTACGAGAACAACACCAACATTAAGAATGTTACTATTCCTGAAACCATAACCTATTATGGCAAAGAATATCCGGTTACAAGTATAGCCGAAGACGCGTTTTTGGGATGCACAAGTCTGTCGTCGGTTACTATTCCCAATGGTATCACAAGCATTGGAAACAGTGCGTTCCAAGGGTGCACAAGCCTGACATCGGTTGCTATTCCCGATGGTGTCACAAGCATCGGAAACAGCACGTTTCAAGGGTGCACAAGTTTGACATCGGTTACCATTCCCGAATCGGTCAACACAATTGCATTAGACGCTTTCAGTGGCTGTAGTAATTTGAAATACAACGAAAAAGACGATGCTCTTTATTTGGGCAACACCACTAACCCATGTGTTGCGCTGATTAAAGCCAAATCAACCGATATAACATCTTGTTCAATAGACAACGATTGCAAATTTGTGGCAAGCAATGCCTTCAGCGATTGTAAAAACCTTAAAACAGTCAGCTTTAACACCAATGGAGTGGGCGATTGTTTTGCCGGAATAACATCAATTGCGACTGTCAATATCGGCGATTCTGTTACTTATATTGGTAATGGAGCGTTCAAAGGATGCACGAATCTGAAGTCAATAGACATTCCTTATTCTGTTAAATATATTGGTTCTAACGCATTCGACAGTTGCGCAAGTTTGATATTGGTTTCAATTCCAGCCTCTGTTGAATATATTGAAAGTAGCGCATTCAACAATCCAAATGCCACAATATATTGTGAGTGGTATACCAATCCATTTGGTTGGACATGGGATGAATATGACGATGAGTATTGTTGGAATGATAATGTGGGCACTGTTGTCTGGGGTGTGAAGGTATACGAAGGCCTTATTTTTTCGCCAAGCAGTCAGGCGGTTCGCGGCTATATTGGCAAGAACAAGGATATTACAATACCTGCAACTATTATCTCTAGCGATTATGCTTACAAGGTTACAAGTATCGACGCCAATGTCTTTGGTTCATGCCCAGGTTTGCGGTCGGTTAGCATTCCGGCATCGGTTACAAGCATTGCCGCCAGCGCCTTCGATGGTTGCGACAGCATTAAAACAATTACCGTCAACTCCAATGCCATCGGCAATTGTTTTGCCGGCCAAAAGATGCTCGATACAGTAATAATCGGCAATCAAGTTACCCGAATCGACGAAGGTGCGTTCAATGGTTGTAGCAACCTGCGGGCGCTTACCATAGGCCATTCGGTATCAATAATCGGAGGCTACGCCTTTGGCAAATGCAACAATCTGGAAACTGTTGAGATACCCGCATCGGTTTCAACCATGAGCAACACAGCTTTCAATGGTTGCAACAACATTAAGAAACTGGTTTGTAACTCAAACCATATAGGCAGCAGTTTTGCCGGAAAAACTTCGCTCGATACTATTGTTGTGGGCAACAATGTTATCAGCATTGATGCCGAAGCGTTCAAAGGTTGCACTAATCTGTGTTCGGTAACCATTGGCGATGCGGTAACAACCATTGGCGTTGACGCATTTGCTAACTGTCACAACCTGAACGAGTTAAATATGGGTTACTCGGTCAAGAGAATTGGCGCCGAGGCCTTCCGTGGTTGCCACAACATAAAAACCATATTCGTTCCGTCGCAAGCCACAAGCATAGGTGCCGATGCGTTCCTTTATGTCAAAAATGTTGAATACGAGGGAGATGCTTCTGGTGAACCATGGGGAGCACTCACGGTCAATGGTATTGTTGAAGGAGACTTCATCTATGCTGATTCGGCAAAAACCAAACTTACGGCCTATATAGGCGAAGGCAGCCATGCCGAGATTCCCGAGGGCGTTACAAGCATCGGCCAAATGGCCTTTTTCGAAAGCGAGAATCTGAATACGGTTGCAATGCCAAGTACGGTCACCACTATTGGCGGCAGTGCTTTTGCCAATTGCTACAATCTGGTGGCGGTTAACGTTCCAAAGTCAGTAAGGTCGATGGGCCGTGGCGTTTTCCGTGAGTGCTCTGATGCAACCATCTATTGTGAGGCTGAGAGCAAACCAAACTACTGGAACAATGAGTGGGACTATAAGGCTGGTACCATTATCTGGGGTTCAAGCGAGGTGCCTGTGGGCATCAACAACGTTGAAGCTTCTGGTCCGATAATTTACACCATTGGCAACACCATTGTTGTTGAAAATGCCGATGCCGAAATCAGCATTTACAACGCCATGGGCACATTAATCTGTAGGGACGCGATTCATCGCGTCCGCCTTGAAATCCCCGTCACCGCCCCCGGCATATACATTGTGAAGGTAGGCGGCACAGTTAAACGGGTGATGGTGTATTGATATTGGTAAATAATTGATATTGCGGTAGAGACGGTGTGCACACCGTCTCTACGTGTTTTATAACGTGTCATCATTAAAAATGCCAAATTGTCAGTCAAAACAATGACATACACTACAATCTGTATTTCAGTCATTTACAACAATCATCAACGCCATTTGTGACACGCTGCCAACCACTGCGTGGCATATTGGCACGAAAAACAGGGCGAATCGGCTTTGGCACAGATTATGATAAATACCGCATCGGCTTTCGGGCTGAATTTTTGAAAACATTTATTAATTAAATATCATTTAAAAATGGCACAAGTATTAAAAGGTAAGGTAATCCCAGGCAAAGCACTGGTGTTGCCGGCAGAGGCTGAGACAAAAACAGCAGGCGGAATCTACATTCCCGACACCGCAAAAGACAAACCCACACAGGGCAAAGTTGTGTTGCTCGGCGCTCCGCTGAAAGACGAAACCCCAATCGACGTTAAGGTTGGCGACAATGTGATGTACGGCAAATATTCGGGCACCGAGGTCGAAATCGACGGCACCAAATATATGCTCATCAACACAAAAGACATC
>JAFYYJ010000015.1 GCA_017557605.1 Salinivirgaceae bacterium | reverse complement strand
TTCTTCTATTTTATTTACTTTTCTCCGATAATCAGCCATGCCTCACCCAGACCGCGCATATAAACCTTCGATTCAAGATTGAACGGCGGCTTTGCAAGGAAGCTCTTAAGATTATTGACATACGTACGTGTGTCCATAGCACGCTCGCGGCCATTGCGCTCATAATAAAGTGGTATGCGAACCTGCTCGTAGCGTTGGAAATTCTCTGTTCCGTCGGTCAGGCTGTAACGACCGCCCACTGTGTTGTCAGCCATCCAGTCCTCGATAAGGATTCCCAGTTCATCGGTGTTTCCGTTATAGTCGAACTCCTCGTTCAGATTGACTTCGCTGCCATCGAACAGCTTAACCATAATCTTCACCTCACGACCATTTTTGAACATATCGTCGAAATGAGCCTGAAGGCGGCCGCAGAACTCGTCCATGTGGCTAAGGACAGCCTCCTCAATCAGTATACCCACTGACGACGATGTGCTTGGCTCGCCAACGCCCGTAGAGCTTGCCACATTCTTGCTTGTGTAAGCGTCGAGGCCGTTCAAGATGAAGCGGACACGATTCTTAGGACCGTTTTTCTCCAGCGAAACATCGAGGTCCATAATGATATCAGCTTTGGCAGTACGTTTCAACGCATCGATAGGCGACTCAACAATGCCGCCACCCGAAGCGCCTGTCAGCACCGACGATTCGGCTGCCTCGTTGCTCATGTTGCGCATCTCCTGCTCCAAGTCTTTGAGCGGGAACTCGCGGTCCGACATTATTCCGCTTATCTTCGATATGGCCAGACGCATATCGGCATCGTTCTGAAGAAGTTTCTTGTAATCGGGCAATTCAACAATTGTCCCCTGATTGTCGAAAGTGGTTTTGTAGCCATTCTCGATGCAGTAACGGTCGCTTGGCACAACCATAATAGTGGGCTTTTTAGCCTGAGCAAACACGCCGGCGGCCAAAAGCAATGCCGACGATAACATTAATAACTTTTTCATAATAATCATATTTTATTGGTTATCAAATTAGAATCCGCTATTCAAACCTTTGGCGATACCTTGACGCTCCATCTCCTTGCGTAGTTCGTCGTATGCTATCGACATAACAACGCCCACTTTGTACATCTTGGTGGTTTTGTCTTTCACACGGTCGCTCGAAGGCCCGTTGTCGCTGAGGTTGACATATTGCAGATATTGTCCGCCCGGAGCGAAGAAGTTGTCGAAGTAATCCTGATGCGCCTCAGGTTCGGCTGCATTTTTAATAATGGCTGGTGTTGGAGCGGCCGAGCCATTGCTGCCTGCCGGAAAACCATGGAACAACGCGCAAGCCACACCCAGTTCTTTGGCGTGACGAATGGCATCCTCGGCCTTCTTACCATAGCCCCAAACCTTAACCAACTTGGTTCCGTCAACACCGACAGCCAGTGTGGCAACCTCGTAGTTATACTTGCTGTTATACTCCATCTTACGCACTTTGTGGCGCGATTGTGCATCAACTATCGACACACAACCTGTTACCATAACAGCTGCAAGTGCAATCGCAAAAAACGTTGTAATTTTTCTCATCGTAATTATTTTTCTAGTTTAACGTATTATGTTGATTTAAAACTTTTTACTGTAATCAATCTTTCATCATTCATTCCACCATCGGTTTTCAATTATATATTAGACGATTCGAAATCAAAATTGGATGCGTAGGCCTATATTAATATTTGCACCTGCACGTCCTTCAAAGATTTCGGAATAGGCTGCGCCCAATGGGGTTGAGTTATCTTCCTTGGAAATTGTCGCATCACCAATCTCGGCATAATAGTTCAAACCGCCAACAATCTGCCAATTATACTTAATGTTGACAGCCGCCTGCGCTCCCACCAATCCGAACATTCCGCATATAGTACCATTGCTTATTTCTTTGCTCACATCCTCATCAAACGGCATGGCCCACTCAAACGATACGCCCACATGTCCCGACAGCGACAGATTTCGCGCCACAAAAAAACCTTTCGACAATCCGCCTTCAGCACCCAAGAACAAGAACGACGACTCATCTTTGAACTGATGAAACCTTGTGCAAGATTGAGATATATCGTAACCGCCAGCCCCGACACGTCCGGTCAAAAACGCTTTTACCTGTGTCAACCCGACATACTGTCCCACAAGACCTTCAAGAGTAAGATATGCCGCACTCGGTCCGCTTGCCGAGTAACCGACAATCACTCCCATACCGTAGTCGTTGGCCTGCTCGAGGAACATGCCCGGCTCCAGCTTGTGTCCCGCAATCTGGTAAAATTTCGATGTTGTCTGGCGCAGATTGTCGTTGCCGCCGCCATCAGCCACATGGCTGTTGTTTATCACCTTTTTGGCGCGGATGACGCCACGGCGCTTCGGCTCCACCTGGCCGTTCTTATCCATCTGATACTCATACACAAAATATCGGTCTTCGATGTGAAGATTCTCTTTTGTGCCTATTTTGGCGCGCAATGGGAACGTGCTGTACAATGTTGTCCGCACTTTCCACTGCTCAACTTTGTTCTCAAAGCCGTTGATAAGCATATCGACCGAGCTGTTGAGCAAAATATCGAACAACTCCTGGCGACTCTTCTGCGGCACATAGTTCGACTGCGACGCATCAACCGACGCTGTAGCCGAAGTCACATAGGCGAGATGGAACTCCGCATCGTTGAATTTCTGGCGTTTGGCAGCCACCGTTTCCGGCGCGTCGTCGTCAAAAATCCACATGTTGGAGTAGAAATCGTTCATCGCTTCCGACACGTTCGACAGGCGGAAAAGGAATCCGGCCGCCTCGCCACGGTAACCGTTGCGGTCACGCTCGACGGGGGTGAATTTGGTACCGAAGGTTTTTGAAATGTTGCGGTTTTTGGCGTCTATCTCGTCATAAATCTGATTCATCGTTTTAATGTCGCCAAAGCAAACCACCATCACATACGACTGTTTGATAAGCTTCTCGCCAGCGTCCTGGAGCTTGTCGAGGCCGCGCTTGGTTGCCGAAGCCGCATGAACATCAGCGTCGGTGGCATTGTAGAGGCCGCGCTCGTGAATGACCGACATGCTGAAACGCCCGTCGTCGGTGCGCGAGAACCACTTCGAGAAAATATCCTTCGGGATATCCATCGACTCAAGTTTCAAACGCACCTCGTCGGAGCTGGAGGCCGGCGGCAATATACGCTTGCCAAGCATGTTGTTGTCAAACTTCTCGGGCACGGCGACTGTGTTCATTGCCGCTTTCAGGTCGGAGCTGTATTTGCCGCCATCGACCAGAAGAATGGTCAGCGAGTTACGGTTGTACTCTTTCATATAGCTGCCATCAGCCTGAGCATTGGCGAACTGCATCGCACCTATCAATAAAACCGATAATAAAAACCTGCGCATAAACGAAAATTAAAGTTCAAATATAATCAATATGTGATAAGATACAAGATTATTTGGGCGCCTGGATTAGGGAATGAGGATTGAAATGATTGGTAAAGACACCCGAAATTTCATGCGTCAAAAACGATGTTTTTTTATGTTATTTATCACACTTTTTAATGACAATTAGCACAAAAATGACGTTCTGGAACTGAATTTTTATCGTTTTGCTCACCAAACATCCGATTTTTGGGACAAAAAAGACCTATTAGGCGCCAAAAACCGCCACCGTCATTTTGCTGTATAGCAATGCATTACACGGACAATAAGAACGATTAGAAAAAAAATTAGATTTTTTTCATTAAAACGCTTGCACAATCAAAAAGTGGTGTTACCTTTGTCGGTGTAAGGTTATAGTTCTTTGAAAAGCTTGGTGTAAGGTCTCTTCTTTCTATGTCTAACTATAACCTTCTCTTCTTTTAGGGCTACAGTATTTTTTTCATGGGTTAATTAATTTGGTTGAATAATTTTGGACAATGCCTTACATCAAGCTTTTTATTTTTTTGCCCTTCCCTCAACAACAAAAAGCAATAGACACAAACATGTGATTTGTCATTTTTGACAACTGGCCGTTTCTTTGCCATTAAATTATGGTAAAACGCTTCATTTTTATCCTCTGCAAGTTGATTTTATCCTCGAAATAGACTACTTTTACGGCTGATTTTGCATACAATGAACGTTTTATTGTAAACCAATATGAAAAGTACAACAAAAATATTGTTAATCAATATTTTAATCATCATATCCTATTTCAATAGTTTTGCACAAACCGATAAGGAATTCTGGTTTTGCGTGCCACAGCTTACAGAGCAGCACGAAACAGATGTCCCCGAATTATTCCTTACTAATGCCGGAGACGAGGATGCACACGTAAAAATAGAAATGCCCAAAGAACCAGGTTTTACAACACAAAACATAACTGTACCAGGCAATTCTCAAGTATCGTACAAGTTTACATCGTACGTGAATAATGGGCATGGTGATGATAACATAATTGAAAGCGGTTTGGCTACTGGCGTAAAAAACGGAAAAGTTACTTATGAAAGTTGCACCCCAACTAACAAAGGTATCCACATAACATCAGATAATAACATTACAGCATACCTGCAACGTGGCAATACCAACAACTGCGATATTTGGGCGCTGAAGGGAAAGAACGCATTTGGCACATACTTCATTGTTCCTTCGGAAGAAATTGGCAACTGCAACGAAGTTCATAGCAGTCGCATGAAAGCCGAAAGCAAAACGAGCCCTGGCGCTTGGAACGCAATAGACATTGTGGCTGTCGAAAATTGCAAAGTTACAGTAACACTTCAAGCTGCAGGATTGGTAACCCATTGGCCTAATAGCGGAAAAACCGCAACATTTACATTGGAGCGTGGTCAGACATTAAACCTGCAGGCTGCACAACAGGTGGATATTGTGAACAACAATAATAGTCCGTATAAAAGTTATAAGCCAAAAAATCTGGCGGGAACGATAATTAAATGTCCGACAGGCAAAATTGTAGTTCAATGGAAAGACGACTCGCTGCTTGCCAAATGGGTAAATGAAAAAAAACTCACAAATGCTGATGGTACAAAGACTACTGAAGGCGGCCAAGGAACAAGTTGGGATGCCGCAGGCGACCAAATAATACCTGTTGAATTAGCCGGAACAGAGTACATTGTAATGCGCGGACAGTTAGGTGATGACTACGTAACAAGTGGCACCGCAAACAGAATGTATGAAAACGTCTATTTTATGGCGACAGATAAAGGGAACACCAAGGTTGAGTTTATTACGGATGAAGGAGAAGTGCTTCCAAGTCAGACATTAAATGGTATTGGCAGTTGGAGCAAATTGCTTTTAAACGCCTACAATATGACAAAATACAGCAATCAGAAAAACTATAATGCTGTATATATAAAATCGAACAAACCTATAATTGTTTGGCACATTTCGGGCAGTAGCGGAGCCGAAGTTGGAGGCGCCATATTGCCCAGAATAAACAGTTGTACCGGTTCAAGAGACGTAACAGTCTGCCGCTCAAATACAAGCAGTTTCGCCTTTTGGCTGAACATTATGTGCAAAAAAGCGCACATTGGTGATTTCAAGCTTAAAATTCAAGGCAGTAATACAATATACACTATTCCAGAAGATTACTTTGCTCCTATAGGCGAAACGGGTTGGTACTACTTGAAAAGAAACCACATGAAATTCTCAAGTGCTGACGGAACTCGTCCGGCTGTAGGAAATGGAAAAACCATACGAGTATGGAACGAGACCGGCCTATTCCACTTGGCTGTAATCAACGGAGATAACTCAGGCAGTTGCCAATATGGATACTTCTCAAACTTTGCGAGCGACGCCAGTGGAGCGTTTGTAAACAGCGAGGATTTTGTGTCGGACTACTCACCTTTCTGCTATGGCGAAACAATAACGCTTAAGGCTGCCGGCGGATACAAATACCTGTGGGAATACACTCAGGGTCCGGCACTTGGCTACGACACAACATTTGTAAGCGATAAAATTCACGACACCGCATCGGTTCACCCGCCAACAGGCGATAATATTTACAGCGTAACTATTTGGCGCACATGCTATTTAACAAAAGTTGACACAACCATCAACGTTTGGGCTTACGGCTATCCGGAGATTAAATCGAAATTCAAACTAACACCGATTGACAGCTGCAGCCCGAAGGCTGTTGTGCTGGACAACCAAAGCATTGGTGGCAGTCTGTACTCATGGAAATTAGACAAAAACGATGGCTCCGAACCAACTGTTGTCAGCATGAGTGAGGATTATGGCAAAGACACCATATACTACACAAACTCTACCGCCTCAAAAGCCACTTATACATTGTCGCTTGAGACATCGCGAGGCTACAACTGTCCTGATAAGTCGAGCAAAAATGTTGTTGTCTGCCCGACAGTGGCTGTGACATTGAACGCCGATGTGGTGAAAGGCTGCCAACCGCTGACAGTCAAATTCACCGGCACGTTCAGCGAATCGTGCGACAAGGCTATTCTCGACTTTGGCGACGGCAGCGAGAAAATTGTTGTTGAAGGCAGAGCCAACGTTCAGCAATGGCTGACACAAGGCAATCCGGAAACACACGTCTATAAAAACAATAGTACCGACCCCGTTGCTTTCACAGCCACACTTACAGGTTACTACTTGGACGAAAACGGCAGCGATTTGGGTGACGGAATCAGAGGTTGCAGCGATTCACAAACTGTTGACATACAAGTGTGGGGAATTGTCAAAGCACTTTACTCTATCGACAAAGCGACAAGCTGCTCGCCATTGGAAGTGAACTTCACAAACTTCAGTATAGGCGACGACACATACACCAAATATACTTGGAGCGGCCTTGGCTCGCCTGACAATCCGAGCGCCATTCCGGCGGCCAACTCGTCAAAAGCCAACTTCACGCTGACATACACAAACAACGGTTCAGCACCTATCCAATATTCCGGATTGAAATTGACAGCCGTCCGCACCAATCCTGACGCTTCAACTTGTACCGATGATAGCGACAATAACGATGTTCTGACTATCAATCCTCACTTTGAAGTCAGCTATACAGCAGCACCAAACGCAGTTTGCAACCCTGGTGATGTTACGTTTACCAACACATCGAACGACAAAACAGACGGGACACAATTCAAGTGGCATTTGGGCGACGGCACAGGCAATGGCAGCACAATGCAAAACTCAAACGGCTCGTTCACACATACATATGAGCACTTCCTGCCCGACTATCAGTATTATCAGACATCGCTTGCCGGCGAAAGCAAATGGGGCTGTAAGGACTCGGTAGCTGGACCTGTGATAACTGTAGCGCCGTACATCAACCCGAACTTTACCGTAGATAAGACTTCGGGCTGCTCGCCACTGACTATTCATGTTGTAAACAACACTCCGGCACATGCCAGCAAGGCTTACGGCACATGGACATACAGTCAGAACCCGACACAGGGTGCCGTCCAAGTAAGCAACCAAGCCGACCTGACATTTGTAAACCAAACAGGTGCTGCACAAACCATAAGGATAACACTGACCGACAATGTAGGCACATGCACAAAAGAATACTACCAAGACATTGTGGTTTATCCTGAAATATCAGTAGCATTCACCGCTGATGACGCTGCTGTTTGCGACAGCACTGCAGTAAAATTCACCAACAGCACCGTATATACAGGACAATCGACAACACCTTCAAACTATCAATGGAGCTTTGGCGATGGCGGAACAATGGCGACAACAAGCAACACACAGATAGAGCATATTTTCAGAAATCTGAACGAGACAAGCGGCACAACAGCAGCAAAATACACAGTTACTCTGACCGCAACAGCCAATGGCTGCCCCTACACCGCCACAAAAGAAATATCAGTTTACCCGAAAGTTAAAGCGGTGTTCAGTTCCGACAACTATAAAGTGTGCGCACCAACAACTGTGATAATCAACAACAGTTCGACTGGCGCCGACCGCTACACATGGAGTTTCAGTGACGGAACAGCTGAGAAAACGAGCAGCAATTTAAATCCGATTGGATATGCCATAACCAACACTGGCGACCAGGTTCAAGCCAAACTGGTTACACTGACGGCATACAACAGCCAAAAGGCAACGTGCAATGCAAGATTAAGTAAATCGTACTATGCCTACCCGACCATAACACCAAGTGTGGCTGTATCGCCGGCAAGCGGTTGCGGACCATTAAAAACGACAGTGACACAATCGGTTACATCGCCATCGGTCCACTACACTTACAAACTTAACTTTGGCGACAATGAATCCGATGAGACAGGACACAATTCTATAAATCACACCTTTAGAGGTGAGAACAAAGCAGATGTAACAGGCGTTGATAAAACATATACTATAACAGCCACGTTTACTAACGACTTGGGGTGTTCTGCAACTGCAAGCACAAATGTTACTGTTTATCCAGAAATTACAGCTGAGTTTATTTATGAAAAAACTACCGAATGCTCGCCAATGGATGTAAACATGGTGAACAGCTCGACCAACGGTACGCAGTTCAACTGGACATTCGGTGATGGCGGCAGCGAATCGATGTCTAGCAAGGCGGCCTTTGCACACCGCTACGCCAACAGCAGTGCCGACGGCAACAGCATTTCGACCTACCAGATAAAAATGGTGGCCATTGATGCCCACCATCCTGCCTGCCGCGACTCGATAACTAAGAATATCGACATCTATCCGCAGGTGATTGCTGCGTTCAGCACCGCTAACGATGTGGGCTGCTCGCCGCTGACAACAACATTCACCAACAACTCGAAGGGCTACGGGCTAACTTACCTCTGGGACTACGCCCACGACTATGCGCAATCGGCCGATGCCAACAGTTCGCATACACATACCTTCGATAACCTTGAAGCGTCGACTCACACCTATAATATTACGCTGACAACTACCGACATAAACAACTGTACTAGTACAACCACAATGCCGGTGAAAGCGCACCCGCACGTTACAGCAAACTTCGCATTTGTCAAAAACGATGCCTGCACCCCCTACCCTGTAACATTCAGCTATCCGGCGGCCATTAATGGTAACAAGTTCGAATGGGATTTTGGATTTGGTGGAAATAAAGCAGTGAAGACGAACATGCAGAATTTCGACTTCACATTCGACAACACCGAGTTGAACACCGTGAACAACTACACTATAAAGCTAACATCGACCGATACCATAACAGGTTGCTCCGACAACACTCAACAGAATATTGAAGTGTATCCGCGCCTGCGTCCGAAATTCACTCCCGACACCACCAGCGGCTGCGACCCGCTGACCGTCAACTTCAGCAACCAGACAACCGGCTTGGCCGAATATCTGTGGGACTTCGGTGACAGCCAGTTTGCCAATGAGACCAATCCGGCTCATGTGTTCAACCACTACGAAACAAGCGACCAGACATACACCGTCAGCCTGAGGACAACACAGACCGCCACCGGCTGCGTCAAGACGGTTGACACCACGGTTACTGCATTCTCGTATGTGCTTGCCAAATTCGGCCTGACCGAAGTGTCGGAGAACGCCAATGGCGGAGCCGCCGCGGTGCTTGGAGGCTGCACGCCGTTTGAGGTTATGCTTACCGACTCGTCGCGCAACATAAGCAACGGCTCGTGGAGCTGGGATTTTGGCGACGGCAACACATCGACAACCCGCCAGCCAAGCAGCCGCACCTACACAAATGACTGCAACACGGCTCCGCTTGAGAACAAAAACTACACTATCGGATTAACTGTTACCAACTTGCATGGTTGCGAGAACAAGACACAACAGACGATAGTCGTTTATCCGCGGTCGGTGCCCAATTTCACTGCAAACTTTGAAGGCTGCGAGCCACTTACAGTCAACTTCGTTGATAGTTCGATTGTCGATGCCGGCTCACACTATTACTGGACATTCAGCGACGGCGCCACATCGGTTGGCGAGCCGCCTTTCAGCAAGACGTTCCACAACTACAGCTACACCGACAATCTGAAGTTCACGGCCAACCTTAAGACAACTACATCGTACAACTGTACCGATGAGATTACCAAGGAGATAACCGTATATCCGAAGCCGCTGGCAAACTTCCTGCCGCTGATTGACCGTGCCTGCCCGCCATTTGAAGCCGAGTTTGTAAACAACTCAAAAGGCACCGGACTGACCTACTACTGGGATTTCGACAATGGTGTGAAATATCCGACAACAAGCACTGCTAATCAGAAAGTAAGCTACTCCAATGACACCGACGAGCCGATAACCCGCAACGTTGAGCTGATTATCGAGTCAGACCACGCATGCCGCGATACAATGGTGAACCCGATGATTACTTTCCCGAATGTGGTTGTTGATT
This sequence comes from Salinivirgaceae bacterium, assembly GCA_017557605.1. Lineage (GTDB taxonomy): Bacteria > Bacteroidota > Bacteroidia > Bacteroidales > SZUA-534 > RUG13583. The sequence continues at coordinate 35,991 of JAFYYJ010000015.1, read as the reverse complement.
TCAGTTTCGACACAGCAGGCTGCAGCCCGCACACCATCGAGATTGACAACAAATCAACAAAGACAACGGCCTACCACTTGTGGAATTTTGGCGAGGGAAGCACATCAGTTGCAGCAGAACCGACATTCACCTACTTCAACACCACCGACAACGACCAAGTGCTGACAATCACATATATAGGAACATCGAAATATCAGTGTTCCGATACCATCAGCAAAAATGTTACGGTTTACATCAACCCGAATGTCGATTTTGTGGCGCACACTCCTTCGCAGCGCTATCCCGACGACACAGTCTACTTCGAGAACTACACTCAAGACGGTCCGTGGTCGTACAACTGGGAATTTGGCGACGGTAACAAGCTGAAAACCGATGAGAAATACTTTATGTATAAATACGGACAATGGGGCAAAAACAGCGAGAACAACATCTTCCACGTTACGCTGCACGTTGAAACTGAACATTGTGAAAACACTATGACTCACGATGTTACAATATTGCCGCCATATCCAAAAATCGAGATTTTGAACCAGAAACCGGCCGGTTGCGTTCCGCTGACTGTCGATTTCAGGATAAAAGAGGAGTATTGCAACACTTACCAATGGGAGTTTGAAGACGGCGCTACATCGACTGAGGCCGAACCGTCGCACACATTCACCGAGCCTGGCATCTACAATGTGAAACTGACAGCCGAAGGCGATGGTGGTTCGCACTATGACTACGAGATTATCACCGTATATGAACTGCCGACCCCCGACTTTGTTGCAACTCCGACATTTGTGATGCTGCCCAATCAGGCGGTTCAGTTCTTCAACTCATCACTTAACGGAAACACCTACATCTGGGACTTTGGCGACGGCACTTACACTACAGACCTGAACCCCGTGCATTATTACACACAAGAAGGCATCTACGACGTGAAACTGATTGCCTACAGCCAGCAGATGTGCGTCGATTCGGTAATTAAGATGCAAGCCATTGAGGTGAGCGGCGCTGGCGAGATTCGATTCCCCAACGCGTTCATCGCCACTGCCGAAAGCCCTGCCGACGGCTCATATCCTGTTCCTGACGATGTCAATAACGTGTTCCACCCGAAATGGCACGGAGTCAAAGAATACGACTTGTGGATATTCAACCGTTGGGGCGAGCAATTGTTCCATTCATCCGATGTTAATGTTGGCTGGAACGGAAAATACAACAACGACGGTAAAGATTTGGGACAAGACGTTTACTTCTGGAAAGCTAAAGGCAAGTTCCAGAACGGCACACCATTCAAGATTGCCGGAGATGTGACACTGATTCGTAAATAATTGAGGGAGAGCGTTAGAAAAGAAGAATGATAGAAAAGAAAGAGATGAGAAGACACTTATATATAATACTGATAATAACACTTTTTGCTGGATTGAAGGGTTTTGCGCAAGACCCGCAATTCACACAATTCTACTCTAACCCACTGTATCAAGCGCCGTCGTTTGCCGGAGGTATCTCGGGCTACCGCGTCAGCATCAACTACCGCGACCAGTGGCCGAAAATGCCTGGCAAACTGCGTACTGTCAACATTGCCGCCGACATGAACGTTCAAAAACTGAACAGCGGTTTGGGAATAATAGCACTGAATGACGTTGCGGGCTCGGCCAACTACTCAAACACCTACGTTGGCCTACTCTACTCCTACAATATTCGCTTCTCACGCCGCGTGTATCTACGCCCTGGTCTGGGAGTCTACTACAACCAGCGCTCACTCGACTACACAAAACTTATCTTCTCAAGCCAGCTAGATGCCGATTCGGATGTACAACCTGTTCTGCCCGAAGATTTCCATAATACCGATTATTTCGACGGAAGCGTCTCGATGCTGCTCAGCCTGCGCAACAGTTGGTTTGGCGTCTGCACTGACCACCTTCTGCGGCCAAACGTGGCACTCACAAGCTACGACTACAAATATCCTGTCAAGTTGACGATATTTGGCGGAACTCGCCTCTATAAACTGGAGCGACTTATCAGCATCAAACGACAGACTGTTACAATCACTGCCAGCTACCGCCACCAGGGAGCCACCGACCAAGTGGATGTCGGTCTCTATTGGAGCTATGCCCCGATAGTGCTTGGCATCTGGTACCGCGACCTGCCGCTCATCAAAGACTACTCTCGCCGCGACGCGCTGTCGATTCTGCTGGGCTACAACTACAAAGACATCAATATTGGCTACAGCTACGATTTCACAATATCGCGGCTTGTAACATCAACCGGCGGTGCGCACGAGATTTCGATGCAATACCGATTCGACATCGAACGCAAGCACCGCTTCAAACCAATTCCGTGTCCGGAATTCTAACGCTAATTAGCGATTCAGTAATTGCTTTGCGCTTACAATCCGCTCATAAGCTTCACTAATGCGCTCCTCCGATATTTTTCCTTCTCCAACAAGACGGACAATTATATCGACTGCATCTTTCACTATATCAGAATTGTAGCTATCGATATTGTTCGAAAAAATCAGCACATCCACTCCTGCGTTTATTGCAAGACAAATAGCCTCTTCTAACCCGAAGAATTTGCTGATAGCGTTCATCATCATATCGTCGGAGAAGAGCAAGCCGTTGAATTGTATTGAATTACGCAAAATTGACAACGTTGCAGCCGACAAGGTTGCAGGGTAAACGCTGTCGATGTTGCGGTTGAAAATATGCGAAGTCATTACGCCTGTCGAAAGTGTGTCACCCAACAAGAGTTTATATGGCTGCAATTCAACATCTTGCCATGTTTGTGTTACATCGGCAAGGCCAAGATGCGTATCACTCACCGAACTGCCGTGACCGGGGAAATGTTTTATAGCGCACAAAACACCAGCCTTGCTATGTTCTTCGATAAACCAACGGGCATTGCGGGCAACCACCTCAGCATCAGCCGAAAACGAGCGTCCGATTTTGCCGATAATGGGACAATCGGGATTCACATTAACATCAACCGACGGTGCAAAATTGACATTGATGCCCAAACTGCGGCAAGTCTGCGCAATACGGTGAGCATAAAAGCGCGTAGAATCCTCATTATCAAGCGTTCCCAAATATTGCGGTGTTACTGTCGGTTCAAAACCATAGCGGGTTTTCAGACGCGACACATTACCTCCCTCCTCGTCAACTGCAACAAACAGCGGTGTTGGAGAGAACCCATGAAGACTGTCAATCAGCGTTTTAAGCTGTTGTTTTGAAGTAATATTCCGTGGTCGGCTTTTCGACGGCGAATCGTACTCAAACAAAATGACACCGCCAATCTGATAGTCGCGCAGCCATTGCGCCACCTCACTCTCGGCAGTTATGGCCGTGTCGCGGAAGCCAACCATAAGCATCTGCGCCGCCTTCTGCCGCAACGTGGGTTCTACCTGATTATTTGTTTGGCATGACGCCAAAAGACCAAAAAACGCCAACAAAACAAGTAGTTTTTTCATACAAACAAATTACTGATTATCAATCAAAATGCTTTCAAAACGTGAACATACAACCCACTCTTTCCCTGTTGCGTGAGTGTTCCCTCGACGCGGAAAATAATATCATAGTAGGTTATCATGTCTAGACCTATGCCTGCACTCGTTAACAGTTTGTTTGACAAATAGTTGTTAGTTCCTATACGAGTATCGTCAACATAACCTGCATCAACAAACATGTTCAGATAGAAGCTGTAGTGCACCTTATTGAACTCATCCCACGACCAACTGTCGATTTTCTTTATACGCATTGGTACAAGGGCAAATTTAGCGAAAGCGCGACCTGTGGCAAATCGTTGGCCGTCAATAACATAATATTCAAATCCGCGCAGATAGTCATCGTAACCCAACGCCCGCTCAGTGTAGTACGGCTGCGGCTTGTCTGGCGAATATTTGGCAAGGCCACCCACTCCTGCATAAAATCGATGACCTAAATCGAAATACTTATAAGCTGCGAGCCGCGTGTACCATGAGCCATCTATCTCGTTATCAAGCACGTTAAAGCCAATCTTGCCCAACTCAAATGTAACATTGTGTCCCTTCAACGGATAGAATTTATAATCACGACAATCCCAATCAAAAGTGTAGGCCAAAGTGAAATACTGACTATGGGTTGTTTGAATCCCGAAATAGTCGGGGTTCAACTTGACAATAGTGTCGGAAACATGAACTCTGTTGTATCCAGCCGAAATAATATGCCGCACATCAAACTTCGGACGGTAAGTGTAGAACAAGAACAAATCCTGATTGTCAATTACTTGATGTTTGTCATCACGGAAATAAAGCGGCTTGCAACTGTCGGTTGCGAAACGCACCTCATTTTGGCGGTAAAACGACAACTGAAATGCCAAACCATGCTTTTTGTCTTCTGTTAAGTAAGGCATTGCGTAATAAACCTGAAACTGCTTTTTATATCCCAGTCGAATTTTCACTTTCAGCGTTTCGGCACGGCCTCTGAAGTTGTTGTTTACCAACATCAAACCGTAGTTTATACGGCTCCAGTCGCCATCATTGAAAAAAGCGCTCAGGTTGCGGTCAGCCTGCTCAAAGATGATGTACGGCCACCAATACCAACGCTCTTCAAGCATAACAAGCACCTGTTTTTCAAACTCATTGATGTCGATTAAATTGATTGTGACATAGTTGAATAGTGATGTGTTCAACAAGTTTTCCTTTGAACGAAGAAAAATGGCATCCACCGCATCCGCACGCAATGTGTCGCCTTCGGAAAAAAGCAATTCACGCCTGACAATAGGCTCTTTGGTGGTACGGTTTCCTGCAATAAGTATCTGCTTGACAACAAAATCCGACTGCTGACGAGCAGAATCCTGCGTTTGGGCATTGATATTGAAAATGCTCAAAAACAATATGTTAGCAAGGATTATTACAGATTTCGCGCTCACCTAAACACTCAAAAATTTCATAAACGAGTTGTAGCGGTCCTCAAGCATCGTGTCAATCTCGTGGTCGCTAGCAAACACCTGCACAATTTTGTAGTTATAACGTTCAAATGTCTGAATAACAGGCGAGATATCGGTTCGATTGAACTTAATTGTCACAAAAATTTGGTCGGGATTTGAGTGGTTGTGGACGAAAAGTCCCATAATTTTGGTGTCGTTACCCTCAACAATCTGTGAAATCTGACTCAGCGAGTAGTCGCGGACATGCATTTCGAGCACCATAATGGCGCCGCGCCCACCTGCCGACACCATCTGCGCGAGCTTGTGCGAAAGGTCGGGTAAAGTAATGACTCCCAGATATTTATCTTCGACATCGAGAACCGGCAGAACCGACAGGTTGTTTTCAGCCAAGGGCTGCATCGCCTCAATAATATGCTGATTGTCACGCACAAACGGCCGCGCCATTACCACAATCTGACTGCTGATAGCATCATCGGGGTTACGCATATCGTAAATCTCGCGCTCCGACACCAGCCCCAGATACTCGCCATTATCGACCACAGGCAGGTGTGACACCTTAAACACATCCATCCAATTGAGTGCGTTGGTACCCGAGTCGGTCTTGTGAATGGCCGGAACAACATCCGATAACAAATCAACAATTTTCATACTATAAAGATATGGTAAAAGTAAGAAAAAGTGCAATCTACCGCACCACTCATTTACAAACGGTGCCAGCGGCTCAACGAAAACGCCGTTTGCATGGATAAGCGGCTGTTTTATGTCGAAAAATGATAAGCAAAAAATAAGGAGCACCGCTCATATCGCCAGCGATGTTCCTTATTATCAAACGATTATTCGTTATTTATTTTGCAACAACTCCACACTTCTATTCACAAACACATTCAAATCCTCGCCTTTCAGCATATTGTTGGCCAACAACGCAAGGTCGACAAGCTGTTTGACAATCGGTGTTGATTTGCCGAACGCTTTGAGTTTAGCGTCCTTCTCGTCACGCAAAGTGTCGATTTGCTTGCCAAGGTCGGCAATCTGGTCTTTCAGAGCCTGTGGAACCTCCTCCTCTTTCTTGTCCTTCTTCTGCGACTCAAGGTCGGCTTTTTGCTTGTTCAAAGGCTCAATCTTTGTGTCGATTTCAGCCAAAGCCGTACCCAACGCATCTTTCTCTGCATCAAGCACTTTAGTAATCAGCGGGTGAGCTGTGTTCACAACCAGATTGAAGTTGTCGGGCATATCGGCGTAGTAGTTCATTCCGCTCAAAGCGGCGGTGTCCTTCATACGGCGCATAAACTCGTTCTGAGTAATCATCAACGGTTTAGCATCGGCACCAAGGTCCTCAAACTCAACAATAAAATAGCTCTTTTCAGGCGTTACGGCGTTGAAAACCTGAATCAGATTGCTGCGGTCGTCGTCGCTCAATTTGGCTTGCGGTTGGTCGTCTTTCTGAATCAATCGGCTGATAACATCGGCATCGACACGAGCGAAACGTGTCTTCTCCAACTTCTGCTCAAGTGAGCCGATAAAGTGCATATCAAGTTGGCCGTCAAGCATTAACACATCGTAACCTTTAGCCTTTGCGCTCTCAATGTAGGTGTACTGTGCGTCTTTGTCGGTGGCGTAGAGATAAACTTTCGTGTCGTTCTTGTCGGTCTGGTTCGGCTTAACAAGTGTTTCATACTCGTCGAGTGTAAAGTATTTACCCTCAATATTTTTCAGCAGCACAAAATTCTTTGCGCGCTCATAGAATTTCTCGTCGGTCAGTATTCCGTACTCAATAAAGAGTTTCAGATTGTCCCACTTGCTCTCGAACTGCGGACGGTCGTTTTTAAAGATTTCCTCCAGACGGTCGGCCACTTTTTTGGTGATATGGCTCGAGATTTTCTTCACATTCGAATCGGCCTGCAAGTAGCTACGCGACACGTTCAACGGAATGTCGGGCGAATCGATGACACCATGCAGCAAGGTAAGGAACTCCGGCACAATGCCCTCGACGCTGTCGGTCACAAACACCTGATTGCAGTAGAGCTGGATTTTGTTCTTTTGAATCTCGATATTGTTCTTGATTTTCGGAAAATACAGAATACCAGTCAGATTGAACGGATAATCGACATTCAAGTGAATGTAGAACAGCGGGTCCTCGTGGCCTGGATAAAGCTCGTGATAGAAGTTCATATAATCCTCGTCCTTGAGGTCGGCGGGCTTGCGAGTCCAAGCCGGAGTGGTGTTGTTGATAATCTTATCTTTATCGGTATCAACCATTTTCTTCTCCTTGTCGCTCCACTCCTGCTCTTTGCCGAACGCAATTTGTACCGGCAGGAACTTGCAGTATTTTGTCAGCAACTGGTTGATGCGGCTCTCGTCAAGGAACTCCTCGCTGTCGGCATCGATATGCATTACAATGTCGGTACCAAAATCTTGTTTTTCAGCATCTTCCAATGTAAACTCCGGACTGCCGTCGCAGCTCCATTTCACTGCTTTCGAGCCTTCTTTGTACGATTTTGTGATAATATCAACTCGCTCCGAAACCATAAAGGCGCTGTAGAATCCCAAGCCGAAATGGCCGATTATAGCACCAATGTTGTCTTTGTACTTATCGAGGAACTCGCCTGCGCTTGAAAACGCTATCTGGTTGATATACTTATCAATTTCCTCTTCTGTCATACCAATACCATGGTCGGAAACCACAATCGTTTTGTTGCCTTTGTTGACTGACACTCGGACGGTTTTGTCACCCAACTCACCTTTATAATCGCCTTTGGCAGCAACAGCAATCATTTTCTGCGTTGCATCGACGGCGTTGGCCACAATCTCACGAAGGAAAATCTCGTGGTCGGAATAAAGGAACTTCTTGATTACCGGGAAGATGTTCTCACTTGTAACACCAATTTTACCTGTTTGCATAGTTTTATGTTTTTTAGTTATGAATTTCAATTTTACGCGCTGAATGGTTGTCAAACATTGTGCCACGACAATTTGTCGGAAAGTTTGGCATAATCGGGATATAAGCTACTGACAAAAAGGCGGAAGAGAATGGCGAGGACAAGACACCTGCCTATCGAATGCCGGAATTCCTATCGTTTTTTACCCTTAACTACAGGACGTTTGTATTCGATGTTCGATTGATAAATCCACATATCGTTCTCGAACTTCAAGGCGTCGTACGACATATCAGGGCCGAAAAACTGTGGGTTGCTGGTGTCTTGCGAACCCAAAACCGCCAAATGGTCGAGTACAATAAGGTCAAGACTGGCGTCGTATTGAATCATCATAGTTGCGCGCTTGTTATATTCAAACAAAAGGCGTTTCGTCTTTTTGCGCCCAACTTTTATCATCGATTTACCGAACCGTGGTTGGCCCTTAGCCGTAAACGTCAGAGGCTCAATAATTTTGCGAGTAGTGTAAAGTCCACAGCCGTCCCAGCCCAACAATGTGTAAACAGGCTCGCCGTTCACTTTTTTCTCGACAATGCCGTAGTAAAGCGCACCATACCAATTTTGCGGTGCAAGTGTCTGATTCTCGGCATTTTCTATCGTTTCGCTGCAATCAACCAACTCAAACAGCCGGTCTTTTTTAGCATCCTTATCGTGATACTGCAAAAAACCATTGTATCTGTAATTTCCAGCATCATCGACACTAAACCATGTTATAATGCGGACAAGGCCGTTGGGTGAAGTCACAATGCTGATGTCGTTTTTCAGGCTGTCGAAAGCGTATTTGAGCGAGCCGTCTTTTTTTAGCGCGACCGCGAACATCATCTTTAGATTCTGACTCAGGCTGTCTTGCAAATGGTCTTTGTAACGCGTTGCCGACAGCTCACGCGCCACTTGCAGCAATTCGCGCTCGGTCTGCACAAGAGTGGTGTCAGCAGTAGCTGAAACGGCAAAAACACTGCTGCTACAAAACAGTGCAACACAAAGAAATATGTATCTCAGTTTCAACATCAGGACTATTAACGTTATTCTCAAGCAAAGATTGTAAGGCTCTGCCATAAACAAAAAAAAGCCCGCAAATATGCAGGCTTTCAGTTTGTTATCATTCTACTTCGAAATCAGATTCAAATCGTCCATAAGCAGTTCGCGATACGACTTGCCGATAGGAATCATCTTTACTCCGGCATCGGTGCGCATCACAACGTTGCTTTCTTCTATATAATCTATCTGACTGATATTCACTATATAAGAACGATGAACACGTTTGAATTTTGCAGGCGGCAGTTTGTTCTCTATCGCCTTCATTGTGTAATGAATTGTGAATTTTTCTTTGGCGGTGTTCACTGTAACGTAGTTCTCAAGCGCCTCAACCCACAAAATATCTTCGTATTTGATGCGTACAAGTGTGGCGTTTTTCTTCTTGATGAAAATCTCCTCCGGATAACGCGATATGCTCTCCTTCTCCTGGAATGTAGCCTGAGCCTTGTTCACAGCCTTGAAGAAGCGCTGCAGCGGCACCGGTTTGAGCAGATAGTCAACAACATCGTACTCATACGATTCGATAGCGTACTTCTCCTGTCCCGACACTATTATAATCATAGGCGGAGTCTCAAGAGTGTTGATGAAATCGAGACCGCTCATTTCGGGCATTTCAACATCAAGGAAAATCAAATCGATAATCTGCTCCGGATTGTCGAATGCCTTGAACGCATCAACTGGATTCTCGTAAGAGCCGACAAGATTCAGTGAATCAGTTTTTTCTACAAAGCCCTCAAGCACTTTGCGGCTCAATATGTCATCGTCAATTATTATACAATTCATTGCACAAAAATTTATTCATTGAGTTTTTTACATCACAAATATAAACAAATCGGAAAACGACAAACGCCAAACATGCCGAAAATCAACTTTTATCAATATTTTTCTTCTATTCAACCACTATTTGCTTTCGTCTGTAATTGTTTTGGTAACTTGCGTTTTTAAACTGACGAACTATATGAGACGAACCTTAATCGCCATAATAATTCTTCTGACCGTCAATGTTTTACAGGCTCAAACCGATAAATACATCCCTAATGTGGTGATTGTGAAATACACCACTCAGAAGGCCGCCGTCGACCGTAACCACGAGTTTGAAACGCTTTGCCGGCTCAAGGTCAAGAAGAACGACCGTCTTTTTAAAAGCGCCCGCACAAACCGCAGCCAATCGACCATAAAACAGATTTATAAGATTGAATATGAGGGGAATGAAAGTCCGATAACTGTTGCCGAAAAACTTCGCGGAAGCGAGAATGTCGAATATGCGCAGCCCTATTGGATTCCCCAGATTCTTGACTCACCAAACGACCCGAGGGTAAGTTCGCAATATCATCTTCAGATTACAAAAGCCATTGAGGCTCAAAATATTACACAAGGTGACACAAATATAGTCATCGGCATTGTCGACACAGGCGTCGATATCTACCACGAAGACCTTACAGGCAACATAAAATACAACTACGCCGACCCGATAAACGGCATAGATGATGACGGAGACGGCTACATTGACAACTATCGCGGCTGGGATTTGGGCTGCGACGACAACAACCCGATAAGCACCAACGACCACCACGGCACATACGTAGCCGGCATTGCGGCCGCAACAACCAATAACGGCATTGGTGTGGCTGGCATGGGTGGCCAATGCAAATTTCTGCCTATCAAAGTTTCCGATGACATCGAAGGCTCGCTTGTGGCCTGCTACGAAGGTATCATCTACGCAGCCGACCATGGTTGCCAGATAATAAATTGCTCATGGGGCGGATTGTCGCAGAACCAGCTTTGCGACGATGTTGTGAAATACGCAATAAGCCGCGGCTGCATTGTTGTGGCCTCTGCAGGCAACACCGGAACCGATGTCAAACACTACCCAGCTTCATGCCCAGGCGCGATAAGCGTGGCGGCCAGCAATTCGGTGGACCAGAAATGGAGAAATTCGACTTACAACAACAGAGTCGACATCTGCGCTCCCGGCCAAGATGTCTGGACGACGTCATACAACAGCAAATATGGGGCAAGCACCGGCACATCGGCGGCTGCACCAGTGATATCGGGAGCTGCGGCTTTGATTTGGTCGGCACGCCCCAGCATGACTGCCACGCAAATAGCTGAACTAATACGCGTTACAGCCGATGTGATAGACACCATACCCGACAATATGCGGTATCGGGGCAAAATGGGCTCAGGGCGTCTAAATGTTCTTAAAGCGATGACAGACAGTACTTTGCCGTCAATCAGAATAACCGATTATAATTTCACGGCCGAAAACGACAAATTTGTGTCAGACGCAAAAATAAGCCTCAACATCAACGTTATCAATCACTTGAAACCTGCCAAAAATGTTGTGATAACACTTGAGGCCGACCCCGATAATGCTATTACCGACAGCGTTGTCTGGTCGATTGACAGCATTGGCACCAACGAAATCAAATCCAGCCCGACATTTACAGCCACATTGAGCAACCAGCTGTTGGACAATGAGATAGTGCCGTTTCACGTAAAAGTGAAAGCCGACGGCTACGAAGCAGAGCAAGTATTGGAAATAACTGTAAATCCGACATTTATCGATGTAAAATGGGGCGTTATGGAAACCACCATTGCCAACAACGGAAAAATAGGCATTTACAATTTCGACGGACAACTTGGTAAAGGTATTCTGTATCAAGGATTTAAAAAACTGATGAGCGACGGTGCGCTGATGCTCGCCCTCGACAGCCTGACAATTGCCAGCTCGTTCCAAAACGACAATCAGTTCAAATGCACATCAAAGCCGGAACTTTCTGAAGATGAAAATATTAAGCGAATCAATTGTTCACTGTCGCCAACTGACATAAGCGGAATTAAAATTGAACAGGAGTTTGTTTTTGACGAGAACCTTCCTTCGGCAATGATATGCAACTACCTGATTAGCAGTACTAGACAAGCTGAATATGACAATGCCGCGCTTGGTTTGTATTTCGATTGGGACATTGTGAACAGCCTCACAAACGTTATCAGCTACGACGCAGCGCGCAAATTAGCCTACATCTACAACACCGGCACCACCAATCTCTACGCCGGAGTGTGCTTGCTGACCAAAGGCAACGCCGTGCCTTACGCCTTCGAACTGAGTGCAAACGGCGGCAGCACCCTTATAACCGACGCATTTACCGATGAGCAGAAATGGCTTGCAATGAACTACGCCCGCCCACAATCGTTCAGCACAAACATCGACCTGGCTATGATGATGAGTTGCAACAATATAAAGCTACAACAAGGCGATACGGCGAATGTCCGTTTTGCTTTGATTGCCGCCGAAAACCTGTATGAACTGCAAAAAACAGCCGAACTTGCCGCCGAACTTTATTGTGAGAAAGAAGACGAAGAACAACCAATAATCAATTGCATATCAGATAATCACAATAATGTTCGCATCTATCCTAATCCGGCAGCCTCGCAAATCAACATTGAATGTGACGCTCCGATAAACCTGGTGAGAATCTACTGCCCCGACGGCACACTTGAATTATCAGAAATCGGAAACAAAACCAATTCTATACTATTGGATATAAGCAACATACCACACGGGTTGCACATATTTGAAATAACTTGTGCCGGAAACCGAAAAATGCACCATATAATTGAGTGCGGATTCTAACTACAATAAACTTAACCGATTACCTCGGTCTCACATTCACTTGACAACACCCTCGATAACTCCGCCGTTGGTACGAATTGCAAGTTCATCGCCCGACTTGACATCGGCAGGCGATTTCACAGTTTTTCCGCCAGAAGTGACTATAGCGTAGCCGCGCGCCAAAATGGTCTGCGGATTATACTTATCTACAACATTTTCAAAATGTTCCAGCCGCTTTTGCTGGCTTTCGAAATAAGTCCCAACAGCTTTCTCGAAACGCAATTGCAGATGCATTGCGTTGTTAGTTGCGGCCATAATTTGCATTTTCGATGTCAGATTGGCCTGCCGCGCAATATTTGCCAGCTTAACCTCATGATTGTCAAAATAAAGTCTGTCTGCACCTTGCAAACGGGTTTTGAATGTTTTGACACGCTCGAGTCGCTGACTTATGCTGTTACGTGCGGCATAGACAAAACGGCTGGAATTATGTTCCATATCGCTTATGCGACTGTCGATTTTCCGTCCCACCACATTGCAAACCGTATGACACATATCGGTCAATTGCTGTTCAAACGCAGCCGCACGGTCGATGATGAAGGCAGCCAAAGCAGTTGGCGTCTTCAACCTTGTGTTTGCCACAAGGTCGAGCACCGAGTCGTCGCGCTCGTGGCCGATGCCGGTTATGATTGGCAACGGAAACTGCGCCGCATTGTAGGCCAACTCGTAGTTGTCGAAGCAGCTCAAATCGGACTTTGAGCCACCGCCGCGCAGAATGGCCACGGCATCGAAATCGTCAATGCGGTTGAAAATCGCGTTCAGCGCGGCAATTATTGAAGCGGGGGCGCCATCGCCCTGCATCAGTGCCGTAAACAGTTCGGTTTCAAACTTGTATCCGTAATCGTTGTCGTCCAACTGGTTTTTGAAATCGCCCCAACCGGCCGCCGAATCCGACGAGATGACGGCAATGCGCTGCACCACCAACGGAAGTTCGAGCTGCTTGTTCATATCGATGACGCCGTCAGCAGTGAGTTGTGCAATGATTTTCGCCCGCTGCTGTGCGATGTCGCCCAAAGTGTACTGTGCGTCGATATCTAAAACGTTGAGACTGAAGCTGTAAAGTTCGTGCATTTCGACCGTTACGCGCACCAAAACTTTCATTCCAACACGCAGTTGCTCGCCCGTAACCGATTCAAAATAAGGCGCCAACCGGGCATAGACACCCGCCCAAATTGTAGCCTTTGTCTTGGCAATCATTCTGTCGGAATCGGGGTCTTTTTCTGCAAGTTCGAGATAGCAATGGCCCATTCGGTTCTGATTGAGCTCAATAATCTCGGCCACCACCCAAACCGGCGTTTGAAACGCGGTTTTAAGCTCGGTCTTCACATTGTTCAAGAGTTCGAAGAGCGATATTGGCGCGGTCATTTTCCGTAGTTCAAAAGGGTGTAATATACGAGAGTGCCTTGTGTGACGCGTTTTTCGATATCGGAATCAGGCGCGTATGTGTCTGAATATATGTCGATTGCCATTTTCTGCACCATTCCAACCCCAAGAGCGTAACGCTCAGCCACAAGGATTTTTGAAATGGCTGTCAGTTCGTTTTTTTGCGAAATGGTTAGCACCGAATCGAAACTGAAACCGCCGATATTCATCTGGCAGTCAATCGAATCGACACGGTATTTGAATTGCTGCAAGGTGTCGGTGCGGTTATAGGTGTTGCCGTTCCACGTTTTGCCGGCATAGAGCGGCAACTGCATTTTCAGATATCGTGTATTTTCTTCAATTTGAATAACTTCCGCATCCTTTACATAAGCCGTCCAAGTATTGAGTCGCTGCCATTGGTAGCTGTCGGGCTGACGGCGGAAACGCTCAATCTGGCGCAAGGTGTCGCCCAAGTTGTCGATAAAAATGCCACCAAATTGCTCACGCACAACATAATGCAAGGTGTCGTATAGCGCAATGGGCGCATCGATGTTGATTTCAACCACATCAAAATCGCGCCAAGCGCCCGAATCGAGCGGAAAATAGCGACTGTCAATCTGCTCTTTAGGCGGCAGCTGGTAAGTGTCCGACTCGTGACAGGCTGCCAAAAGCAAGGCGATAATCGATATGTAAAGAAGCCGTTTCATATCATCATTTTTACCGTGCTAATTTAACCATTTGCTTTTATCCACGCCATAACAAGCCGAATCTCATCGTAAGAATATTCGCCTTTGAGTGCCCCGTGAGCCGCCACAACCCCTTGGTTGGGCGCTGTTGCGAGATAATCGGCAATGGCCTCAACGCGCTCGGGCGTCATAATGTCGGATGGTTCGATTTCGCCTTGAGCGACATAATGACACAGATGGTTGACGACGGTGGAAATGGTCAGGCTGCGCTTTTTGGCAATCTGCTCAACCGTCATTCCGTCCTCAACAAACATATTGCGCGTAACTAGTTTGGTATCAATCTTCGGCTCTTTTTTCGTTTGTTTCAAATCGTCGAGTCCGTCGAAAATATCGCCTTCGACAGTCATTCCGTTGTCTTTCTTGTAGCGGCGCACAATGTCAATAATTTCAGCACCATAGCGGCGGGCGATGGTTTTGCCCACACCCTTCACTTTGATGAGCGCGGCAATGGTTTCGGGCAGCGTTTCCGCAATGCCGACAAGCGCCTTCTGCTGCAGAATCGCATAGGCTGGCACGTTCATATCTTCTGCCTTGAGATTACGCCAAAGGCGCAGGTTCATAAACAATTTGGCGTTCTCGATACTGTCGACAGCGCTTTCCGATTTGTCTTTCGCATCTTTGCCCTTCTTCGATTTTCCGTCGTCAAGAATCGATTTCGCTCTCTCTTTCAGATATTTCTGCACTTCGAACCCGTCTTCCATAGCGCTGATGCAGTGTTTTTTCTGAAGTGTCGATTCCGTCAGTTTCTTAATGGCATCCTCGGCCTCGGTTTCAACATCGCTGTTATCGGTCGATATAGATATTGTATCTAGCACATCGACAATAAGTTCGTCGAGTTTCGACACAAAATATCCGCACGCTTTGGCGATGCGCTCTTGCAGGAACTGATTGTCAGTCACACCTTGGCCGATTATCTGCCGAACCTGCCGCCCGAAGTTATCGGCGACAGCCAAAACCTCGGTGCTGAACCGCGGCAAAACGGGCGCAAGTTTCTCGTCGGGGCGGCCGAGCAGCACACTGCTGTTCTTGGTAAAGATGCGGCTGCAACGCTGCATTTCGCGGTAGATAGTGTTGAAATCGAACATATCGGCAATAAGGTTGATTTCGTATTGCAATTTTGACTCGTCGAGCGTGGTTTGGTCAACAACCTGCTGCTCAACTTGGCGATTGAACCGCGAAACCTGCTCGTCGCCAATCAGACAATCGCTGCCGATGTGCGAACTCAAAACAATGCCCTCAAGCGTACGGCAACGGCTCAAAGCCACGTACACCTGCCCGTGCGAAAAGGCTTGCGCCGCATCGATTATCACCCTGTCGAAAGTCAGGCCCTGGCTCTTGTGAATGGTTATGGCCCAAGCCAATTTGAGCGGATATTGAGTGAAAGTGCCGTCGACCACTTCGGTTATCTCTTTTGTTTGACTGTCAATCTTATAGCTTGCGTTTTGCCATTCTGCGGGTGACACTTCGATGGTCGATTCGCTGCCGCCGCAATCGACGTACACAATGCCGTCCTCGATGTTGACAATGCGCCCGATTTTTCCGTTGTAAAACCGTTTTTCGGGCGACGGGTCGTTCTTGACAAACATCACCTGCGCCCCTTCTTTCAACTCAAGTTCGAACTCGGTCGGGTACATCTGTTCGGGGAAATTGCCCGTTATAGTTGCTTGATAACGAACGAGTTTGCTTTTGAGTTTCTTCAGCTTGCCCTGATTTATTTCGTTCGACTGATAGTTGTGTGTTGTGAGCGTGATGTATCCGTCCTTGTCTTTTGGCTCGAAATTAGGCCGGTATTGCTTGTCGAGCTCGGCAAGCACGGCGGCATCGGCGTTGCTGTCGCGCACACGGTTCAGAATGTCGATAAAGTGTTGGCTCGTCTGGCGGAAAATATGCTGAAGTTCGATTGTCACGTAATCGGTTTGGCGCAAAGCGTTGCTGCCGAAAAAGTACATTGTGGGGTAGCTGTCGCGAAGAAGGTCCCACTCATCGTCCTTGACCACGGGCGCAAGCTGGTGCAAATCGCCAATCATCAGCAGCTGAAGGCCGCCGAAGGGTTGCTGGTTGCCACGATAGCGCCGCAGCACATCGTCGATGGCATCGAGCAAATCGGCACGGACCATTGAAATCTCGTCAATCACAAGCAGGTCGAGCGTGCGGATAATGTCAATCTTGCGCTTGCTGAATTTGTATTTGTTGCTGCCGCCCTCGGCCTGCGCGTAACCCGGCAGAAACGGTCCGAACGGCAGTTGGAAAAACGAATGGATTGTCTGACCGCCCGCATTGATGGCCGCCACGCCCGTTGGTGCAAGCACCACCATTCGCTTGGGCGACAGCGTTTTAAGCCGCTTCAGAAACGTCGTTTTGCCGGTTCCGGCCTTGCCCGTCAAGAAGACATTGCGGTTGGTGTATTGGATAAAGCTCTGTGCAAGTTGCAGTTGCGGGTTGTCGGCGTAATCCATATTTTAGTTAGGATTTAGGAATTAGGATTTTTTAATTACGAATGACGAATTATGAATTACGAGCATAGCCAAAAAACTTCAAGCCTTACTTACCACTAAACATCTCACCTATAACCTATTAACAATACTTAAACTTCTCTTCAAGCACAGGCAGAATGTCGGCAAAATTGGTTTGCAGGGGCAGCATTGTGTCGAACATAAAGCGGAACATTTCGGGCCAAACCGAACGGTTGTGAAAGTTCAGGTCGGTGCGCTCGCAGTAGGCGCGCATAACAGGTTTGCCCACATCAAGTTTATGATTGTCAGTCCAATGCAGTGGTTCGGGCAGGTCGGTTTCCAAAATGGGCGCATACTTCAGCAACTCATCGTAGATGGCTTGCCGACGGCTTTCGCTGCGGGCGTTCACCTCAATCACCGAGCGAATCCACTTGCAGTCAAGGTCGAATTTGAGTTCTAGACCTTTGATTCCGGTTTTATAGAGCATCCACTCGACGGACGTTTTCAGCGCAACCGACTGACACATAGTATAGTTGGAAAACCCATTCCAAAAATCGGTCATCAGTTGCTTGGCCTCGTCGCGGCTATACATTGCGCGAGCGAATATACTCCCACGACAGATAATTCTCGTAGCTCATGCAAACCTGTGAGGCAAACTCATTTGCGGTTTTCAAGGCCGGAAGCCAATCCACATGTTCGTCGTTCACAACATTCTGTATCTGTGACATCTGCGTCAGCTGGTAAACCAAACCCGACGTGAATGTGTCGCCAGCGCCAATGGTGCTCACCGACTGTATCTCGCAGCCGTTGACATGCGTGTTTCCCTCCTTCGAGTATTGTATTGCGCCGTCTTTGCCCTTGGTCATGATAAGCACCTTAGCACCAAGCGCGCTCACTCTGCCCCAAGCCTCACTGCCGTCGGTTGTCTTGAATATCGTCTCGACATCCTCGTCAGAAGCCTTAACGATATGCGCTATCGACACGCAGTCTTCGATATAAGGCATCAGCTCGTTGAGGCGCGGCTTGTCAGAAGCCCTGAAATTAGGGTCGTAAATCAGCAAAGCGCCGCTCGATTTGGCCTTCTGCAAGAAGCGTCGCAGCACATCGTGCGCACGGCTGTTGAGTGCGAAAAACGAACCGAATATGACCACATCGTTGCGATGAATGTTGGGGAACATCATCTGCTTGTAATCGTCCAAATCGTCTTTGTAGAAAGTGTAATGCGCCTTGTTCTGCTTGTCGAGATGCGCGAAAGCCAGATTTGTACGCACCTTGTCTGTCAGGAAGATATAGTTTGCGCCGACATTGTTCTGAGCCAGAAAATCGAGGATGAGCCGTCCGTTCTGGTCAACCGACAAGTACGAAATATGGTTCACGCCCATGCCCAAACGCCCCAGTGTTATAGCCGTGTTGAGCATTGAACCGCCAGGTTTGGCGCGCATATTGTCAAAATCCTGAGTGATGATGTCCAATACTATTTCTCCCAAAGTGTAAATCATAACACCATAGTTTTTAAGTTTTACAAAAACGATACTGCTTTACGCATCAATCAAAAAAAAGTTTAGAGTTTAGAAGATAAGATGTTTAGTCAGAAGATTCCAAACATCTCACCTTCTCTACCCTAGTCATTTGCTGCCTTACGCGATTTTCAAATCAGCGCAGATGTTGGCAATCTTATCGTTCAGCTTGCCGAAAACAACCTGATAATCTGCTGCTTTAGCGAGCGGCATCTTTGTGCCGATGTAGAACTTGATTTTCGGCTCGGTTCCCGACGGACGGACAGAAATAATGGTGCCGTCGGCGGTGATGAACTGAAGAACATTCGATTTCGGCAGAGTGATTTCGGTTTCGGCTTTGGTCTTCAAATCGACCGATTTGCCAAGCTTGTAGTCTTTGATGCAAACCACTTCGGCGCCTGCAATCTGCTTCGGCGGGTTGCTGCGGAAGTCAGTCATCATCTGCTGAATCTCCTCGGCGCCCGATTTGCCTTTCTTCACGATGTTCACAAGTTTCTCGCGGTAGAAGCCGTAGCGCATATAGATTTCGGCCAGCAGGTCGAACAGCGATTTGCCCTGGCTGAACGCCCAAGCAGCAGCCTCTGCAATCAACGACGATGACATCACAGCGTCTTTGTCGCGAACGAAATCGCCGCAAAGGTAGCCGTACGATTCCTCGCCACCGCCAATGAACTGTTTCTTGCCCTCGTTGCGCTTGATGGCGTCGGCAATGAACTTGAAGCCGGTGAGCACATCGTAGTACTCAACGCCGAAGTCCTTGGCCATTGCAGCCAGCAACTCGGTTGTTACTATTGTCTTGACAATAAATTCTTTACCTTTCAATTTACCATTCTCTTTCCACTTGTTCAGAAGGTAGTAGATGAGAATTGAGCCAGTCTGGTTGCCGTTCAGCAACTCGAACTCGCCCTTGTTGTTTTTGGCTGCGATACCAACACGGTCGGCATCGGGGTCGGTGGCGATAACAAGCTCTGCGCCAGTCTCTTTTGCCTTCTCGATAGCCATTGCCATTGCGGCTGGCTCCTCGGGGTTCGGCGATTTCACTGTCGGGAAGTTGCCGTCGCTAACATCCTGTGCGTCAACGTGGATAATATTCTCGAAGCCGTAATTTTTCAAGCTTGCCGGCACAAGGCGCACTCCCGTTCCGTGAATCGGGGTGTAGACAATCTTCATATCCTTGTGTTTGGCAATAATCTCGGGCGACAGCGTAAGAGCCTTAATGCGCTCAAGATACGGTTTGTCAACATCGTCGCCGATGATGGTTATGCCGTCGTTGCCCTTGCCCCATTTAACCTCGTCGACCGAAGTGATTTTCTGCACCTCGTTAATAATATTGGTATCGTGCGGGGCGATGATTTGCGCTCCGTCGTCCCAGTAAACCTTGTAGCCGTTGTACTCCTTCGGGTTGTGCGATGCTGTGACAACAACGCCGCTCTGGCAGCCCAGATAACGGATTGCGAACGAAAGTTCAGGTGTCGGACGCAGAGAATCGAACAGATAGACTTTGATGCCGTTTGCCACGAAGATGCGTGCTGCAGCCTCGCAGAAGGTGCGGCCATTGTTGCGGCTGTCGTGAGCCAGAGCCACTTTAATCTCCTTGCCAGCAAATTGCTTCAGCAAGTAGTTGCACAAGCCCTGTGTGGCCATTCCCACGGTGTAGATGTTCATTCGGTTGGTGCCGGCGCCCATAATTCCGCGCAAGCCGCCTGTGCCGAACTCCAAATCGCGATAGAATGACTCAACGAGTTCATTCTCATCGTTTTCCAACATATACTTGACTTGTTTTTTCGTCTCGTCGTCGATTGACGCTGTGTTGAGCCACGCTTGTGCGCGCTCTTTAACGGTTTGTAGTAAATCTGCTTGCATATTATTAATGTTTAAATGTTTAGCGTTTAGAGTTTAGTGTTTAATGGTGAGTGTTTAATGGTGAGTGTTTAGTGGTGAGTGTTTAGTGGTGAGTGTTTAGTTTAACAGGTTTAATCAAAAGTTACTCAATCAATTATGCATCATCGCCATTTAATTGTTCATTGTTAATTATTAATTGTTCACTTCTTTTAATTTGTTCAACATAACATCAAGACTGTCAGTCCAATAAGGAATGGTGATATTGAATTTGTTCTTGATTTTCGATTTGTCGAGCACCGAGAATGCCGGACGCTTTGCCGGTGTCGGATACTGCTCGCTGCGGATTGGATTCACCTTACAATCGATGTTCTCGTGACGGAGAATGTGCTGCGTGAAATCGTACCAGCTGCACACACCCTCGTTGGTGTAATGGAAAAGGTCGGTGTAAGGTTTCGGCATGGCCTCCAACTGCGGAAGAATCTGCAGAATGGCATCGGCCAAATCGTAAGCGTAGGTTGGCGTTCCCACCTGGTCGAACACCACGTTCAGCTCGTCGCGCTCGGTGCCGTATTTTATCATCGACTTCACAAAATTCTTTCCGTAAGTTGAATAGAGCCAAGCTGTTCGGATGACAATGGCGTTGATGTCGGAATAGAGAATCAGATGCTCGGCATCGCTTTTGGTCTTGCCGTAAACCGAACTCGGGATTGGCACATCCTCCTCGTCGTAGGGTCGGTTCTTCTCGCCGTCGAACACATAATCGGTGGATATCTGAACAAGGAAGAATCCGTATTTGCCAGCCATTTCGACCAGCATATCCACTGCTGTGGTGTTCAGTTTGAAGGCAAGCTCCTGATTCTGCTCGGCGGCATCGACTGCAGTGTATGCAGCACAGTTTATAAGGAAATCGAACTTGCCGTTCTTCTGAAAGAAATCGTTGAGCGCATCGACGCTTGTAATGTCCAACTCCGCCACATCGGTAAACACATACTCATAATCGTTGTATTTGGCCGACAAATCGCGGATTTCGTTGCCCAATTGGCCGTTGGCTCCTGTTACCAGTATTCTATATTTCATTTTAGCATTCATTTTTAACAAGTGGCTAAAATAGTCAATTTGGAAAAAAGGTTTTACTGCGGCGGGGCGAAAATTTATAAACAACGGTGTTGATAGGAGTTAGGCATTAGGCATTAGGCACTAGGTGTTGGGTGTTAGGTGTTGGGTGTTGGGCACTAGGCATTAGGGGTTAGAGGGGAGTGTTTAGGGTTTAGGGTTTAGGTATTGGGTGTTGGGTTGGTAACATTTGGGAAAAGGGGTCGTCTTTCGGCTGGATTTAAAAACAATTTTATGAAAAGGACATTTTTAGCATTTGCGATTTTATTGGCTCCCGCTTTGCTTTTTGCGCAGGGGGCGAAACAAGACAACAACCTGGATTACAAGATTTTCACCGGACAGTATGAGAAAGGTAATGCCGAACAACAGGAAGCGTTCAAGCTGTTTTTCGGGGCTGATGATGTGCAGAACAAGTTCGATTTCTATTTCCACTGGTACAATGTGGCGCACGAGTACTCGCACTGCATTCTCGACTTTTACGGCAAAAGTGTCGGCCGTGTGCAGGAAGAAATCATTGCAAACAAATTCGCGGTAAAATATTGGAAATCTGTCGGATTTGACGAAGAACTGGCCCGACTCAAAGTGCTGCTCGAAGAGAGACTTTCAACCTTCACCAACCCGGTTCCCGAAGGCAAAACGTTTGAGGAATGGTACACGGAAATATGGGGCTCATCGAAGCTGATGGAAGTGTCAGTTTACGGGTATCTGCAGTTTAAAAGCGTGCTTATTGCGATGGAGGACGACGGCGATTTGGACGCGTGGTTTGCGGCTGTCGGCATTGACGGTTTCACTTGCCCGAAAGATTATAAATCAGGCAAATATCCCGTAACGGCAGATTCGGCAGTGAAGTATTTGAACGACCTGCAGAGTTTCTTTGAAAAATCAGGATTCAAAGTGCCGAACGTAGGCCTTGAATTGACAAATGACCCGACGACGCATTTTTCGCGGAAGATACAATAATAAATGTAGTATGGCATTGGCGCCACAAACGAATCAGTTTTCAGTTTGTGTTTTATTCTTACATTTGCGCATTCTGAACAACAAACAAGACAAATGAAACTTTCAGTTATTGGTGCCGGAAACATGGGCGGAGCGCTCATTCATGGCTGGGCAAAGAGTGGCAAGATTGACAGCATAACAATCTCTGACAAAAACGAGCAACTGCTTGCGAATTTCAAGGCGAAATATCCGCAGATTACAACAACAACCGACAACGTTGCGGCCGCCAAAGGCGCTGACATTGTGGTGGTTGTGGTTAAGCCGTGGCTGATGCCGACTGTGATTGGCGAGATTAAGGCCGTGCTGGACCTGAAGAAGCAGATTGTGGTTTCGGATGCCGCCAATTTCACCACCGACAAACTTGCCGAAGCGCTTGGCGCTGACGGCAATCTGTTCTATGTGATTCCGAACATTGCCGCCGAATTTGGCGCAAGCATGAGTTTCATTGCCAAAGGCAAATCGGCTACCGACGAGGCTCTTGCCAAAGTGAAAGGCCTTTACGACCTTGTTGGCGACACGCTTGTTGTTGCCGAGAATCTTGTCGGCCCCGGAATGATGATGGCAAGCTGCGGCATAGCTTACGTTATGCGCTACATCCGCGCCCAGATGGAAGGCGGCTGCGAGATGGGATTTTATCCAAATCAAGCCAAGCAGATTGCGTTGCAGACAATGCAAGGCGCCGTGTCGCTGCTGAAAGAGACCGGCTGGCACCCCGAGGAGGCTATCGACAAGGTTACAACTCCTGGCGGCGTGACAATCAAAGGTTTGAACGAATTGGACCACGCCGGATTCAACAGCGCGGTTATCCGCTCGCTGAAGGCCGGACTGAAATAATCCCGCTTTTGCGAAATAATTGATATTGTGTAGAAAAACTTGACGAATATCAGTTTGTTTTTCTCGCACAATAACTCTAACTTTGCGTGCTTTTTTAAAAATAAAGTCTAACTCATTAATTTATTTAAATTTAAATGGAAAAAGAGAATCAAAAAACTCAAGAAATTGAGAGAGAAGACGCATTAGAACTCAATGCGCCTCAAAAGCAACAAAACGTAAAACCAGAAGATTTCGACTGGGATGCTTACGAAAATGACTCTGTCGTATCGAGCGCTGAGCGTGGCAAATACGAAGAGATGTACAGCAACACACTGTCTTCAATCACTGAGAATGAGGTTGTTGACGGTACAATTGTAGCAATGAACAAGCGTGAGGCTTTGGTCAACATCGGCTACAAATCGGAAGGCGTTATCAATATGAGCGAATTCCGCTACAATCCTGACATCAAAGTCGGCGACACTGTCGAGGTTTATGTTGAAAGTCAGGAAGACCGCAACGGTCAGCTTTCACTGTCGCACAAAAAAGCACGCGCACTGCGCTCGTGGGACCGTGTTAATCAAGCACTTGAACAAGACGAAATTATCAAAGGCTATATCAAATGCCGTACAAAAGGCGGCATGATTGTCGATGTATTCGGCATCGAGGCATTCTTGCCGGGCTCGCAAATCGATGTTAAGCCAATCCGCGACTACGATGTATTCGTTGGCAAGACAATGGAATTCAAAGTTGTTAAAATCAACCACGAATTCAAGAACGTTGTCGTATCGCACAAGGCTCTTATCGAGGCTGAGCTTGAGCAACAGAAGAAAGACATCATCTCGAAACTCGAGAAAGGTCAGGTTCTTGAAGGAACTGTTAAGAACATCACTTCTTACGGTGTATTCATCGACCTTGGCGGTGTTGACGGTCTTATCCACATCACTGACATCTCTTGGGGCCGCATCCAGCATCCGGAAGAGGTTGTTCAGCTCGACCAGAAGCTCAATGTTGTTATCCTTGACTTCGACGATGACAAGAAACGCATTGCTCTCGGCTTGAAACAGCTTACTCCGCATCCATGGGACGCTCTTGACGCAAACCTTAAGGTTGGCGACAAAGTGAAAGGCAAAGTAGTGGTTATGGCTGACTACGGTGCATTTGTTGAGATTGCTCCGGGCGTTGAAGGTCTTATCCACGTTTCAGAAATGTCGTGGTCGCAGCATCTGCGCAGCGCCAACGAGTTCCTGAAAGTTGGTGACGAGATTGAGGCTGTCATCCTGACACTCGACCGTGAGGAGCGCAAGATGTCGCTTGGCATGAAACAACTGAAACCAGACCCATGGGAGAACATCGCTGACAAATATGCTGTTGGTACAAAACACACAGCCAAAGTCCGCAACTTCACAACCTTCGGCGTATTTGTCGAGATTGAGGAAGGCGTTGACGGTCTGATTCACATCTCTGACCTGTCGTGGACCAAGAAAATCAAACACCCTGCAGAGTTCACCACCATTGGTGCTGACATCGAGGTTGTTGTTCTTGAAATCGACAAGGAGAACCGTCGTCTGCGCTTAGGCCACAAACAGCTTGAGGAGAATCCTTGGGACGTATTTGAGACAGTATTCTCAGTAGATTCAGTTTACGAAGGAACAATCATCGAGCTTACCGAGAAGGGCGCAGTTGTATCGCTGCCTTACGGTGTCGAGGGCTTCGCAACTCCGAAACATCTTGTAAAAGAAGACGGAACTTCAGCCAAACTTGACGAGAAACTCGAATTCAAGGTTATCGAGTTCAACAAAGAGGCCAAGAAGATTATCGTAAGCCACTCACGCATCTTCGAAGACGCAAAACGCGGCGAGGAGAAAGCAAAGAAGGACACAGCAGCAAAAGCCACCAAGAAAGCTACCAAGAAGATAGCTGACACCTTGGAGAAAACCACTCTGGGCGACATTGCAGAGCTTGCCGCACTGAAAGAGGAAATGGCTCAGGCTGAGAAACCGAAAGCTACAAAAAAGGCAAAAAAAGAGGAGCCTAAGAAAGACGAGGAAGCTGGCGAAGAAAAATAAATTTGAGATTTTGTCAACTCAATAATTGTTTTTGTTATATTTGGTCAACAAAAATCAATCATTCTGAATTATGGAATTTAAAATTGAAAAATTCGATAATTACACTCAGATAGAAGTTGTTATCGACAAACTTGACACCCACATCGCACCGTCGCTGAAATCAGAGTTGGTTTTGATTGCAGGCAATGGCGAAAAGAACATCGTGTTGGATTTGAGCAATTGCAGATATTGCGATTCGTCAGGTTTAAGTGCAATTTTAGTTGCCAACCGCTTATGCAAAAACGCAAACGGCATATTTGTGCTTGCAGGACTGCAGACAGCTGTTGAACGGTTGATTACCATTTCGCAACTTGATACTGTGTTGAACATTGCAAAAACAGTTGAGGAAGCTATAAAAATCGTCAATAAGGCTTAAATGTCTTTAACACTGAAAATCTTGGGATGTAGTTCAGCACGACCTACCCCTGACAGATATTCAACCGCTCAAGTGCTCAATGTGCTTGAGCGGTTCTTTTTAATCGACTGCGGCGAGGGCGCACAGATAAACATGCGCCGCTATCGGGTGAACATGCTGCAGATAAACCACATATTCATCAGCCACGCACACGGCGACCATTTCTACGGACTGCCGGGAGTGATATCGAGCATGAGCATGCAAAGCCGCACATCGGACCTGCACATCTACTGCAACGAGAGGCTGGCCGAGCTGCTGAACGCCACTGTCAATATTGGCGACAGCCCGCTTGGATTTAACATCATCTTTCATCACCTGACTTACAAAAACGGACTGACTTTGCTCTATGAAGACGACAAAGTTACGGTCCACTCCTTCCCTCTCCGCCACCGCGTGCCAACATGCGGATTTCTGTTCCGCGAGAAACCGAAACTCAGACATCTAAACGGCGTGTTAGCCAACGAGTTGGAAATACCTATCAGCAAACGCTTCGGCATAAAGCAAGGCGAAGACTATGTGGCTTCCGACGGCACAATATATAAGAATGAGCAACTTACCACCCCACCCGACCGGCTGTGCTCCTACGCATTCATGTCGGACACTATGAAGCTGCCCAAAGCTGTGCCATGGATTGAGGGCGTCGACCTGCTGTACCATGAGGCGACATACGGCGAAGACAACAAGAAACGCGCGAAAGACAACTGCCACTCCACAGCAAAACAAGCCGCTGAGATTGCTCAAGCCGCCAAAGTAGGGAAACTGATTATCGGCCATTACTCGAACCGATACAAGGACCTGCAACCGCTGCTCGACGAGGCGCGCACGGTGTTCCCCGAAACGTATCTTGCTAAAGACGGCGAGGAATTTGTGGTGAAATAACACACATTTGTATCCAAAACTGATTTTTTTGTTTTATCAGATTTGATAATTATTTGTTGGTTTTCGCGATATTGCGACACAAAACAATAAAACAACGACTATGACACGATTCTCCACTCTGTTGCTGGCTTGCGGACTGCTTGCAAGTTGCAGCAGCAATCAGACAAAAACTCTACCGCGAAACGAATTTGCGCTCAGCGATGTGCAACTGCTCGACGGACCGCTGAAAACCGCACGCGACCTTAACATTAAGGTGCTACTCGAGTACGATGTTGACCGACTGCTGGCGCCGTTCCGCAAGGAAGCCGGGCTTGAGCCGAAGGCTGAATCGTTCCCCTGCTGGATTGGCCTCGACGGACACGTAGGCGGCCACTACCTTTCGGCAATGGCTATCAACTACGCTGCCACGGGCAACGCTGAATGCAAGAAACGTATGGACTATATGATTGCCGAACTGAAAGAGTGTCAAGAAGCTGGCATACGCAACAACCCCGAATGGGGCGCTGGTTACCTTGGCGGAATGCCCGAAAGCGCGAAAGTCTGGTCGGCGTTCAAGAAGGGCGATTTTGGTCCGTACTGGGGCGCGTGGGCACCGTTCTACAACATTCACAAGATGTTTGCCGGCTTACGCGATGCGTGGAATTACTGCGGCAACACCGATGCGCGCGATATGTTCCTGAAATACTGCGACTGGTGCGTCAACCTTTGCACCGACCTTACCGATGAACAAATGGAACAGATGCTCGGCAACGAATATGGCGGTATGAACGAAGTTTTGGCCGACGCTTACGAAATGACTAACAACGTCAAATACCTTGATTGCGCAAAGCGATTCTCACACAAAATGATACTGAATCCGCTGGCTGTTGGCGAAGACAAACTCGACAACCTGCACGCCAACACTCAGATACCGAAAATTATTGGTTTTGAGCGCATTGCGCAACTATCGGGCGACGCCGACTACAACAAGGCCGCACGATTCTTCTGGGAGACAGTGGTTTACAACCGCTCGCTAGCTTTTGGCGGTCACGGACGGCGTGAACACTTCCCGTCGAAAGAAGCCTGCACCGACTACACCAACGACATTGACGGCCCCGAGTCGTGCAACTCGTACAATATGCTGAAACTCACCGAAGACCTTTTCACAACCGAACCGCAGGCACGCTACGCCGACTACTACGAGCGCACAATGTTCAACCACATTCTGTCAACTCAGAATCCCGAACACGGTGGTTATGTGTACTTTACATCGGCTCGTCCGCGCCACTACCGCGTCTATTCGGCACCAAATATGGCAATGTGGTGCTGCGTTGGAACAGGTATGGAAAATCACGGAAAATACAACCAATTCATCTATACCCGCAACGACAACAAACTGTATGTCAATCTGTTTGTGGCATCGGAACTCGATTGGAAAGAACGCGGAATCAAAGTTCGTCAAGAGACTGATTTCCCATTCGGCGAGCAATCGAAAATCACAGTAACCGACTGCAAATCAACTTTCGACCTTATGCTGCGCTATCCTGAATGGGTTGCCAAAGGCGAGTTCAAGGCAAGCCTGAACGGACAGCCGGTTGAAATTAACGCCGAACCGTCGTCATACATCAGCATCAGCAACCTGAAAAAAGGTGACGTTCTGGAAGTTACATTCCCAATGCACACAAGCATCGAGCGTATGCCGAACGTGCCGCAGTATGTTGCTATTATGCACGGCCCGATTCTGCTCGGTATGAAAACCGGCACTGAAGATATGGCCGGTCTGATTGCCGACGACGGCCGTTGGGGACAATACGCAAGCGGCGAACTGCTACCAATTGACAAGGCGCCGATTATCATCGAAGACGACCTTGAGAACATCGGCAACAAGCTGCAACCCATTGAAGGCAAGCCACTTCACTTCAAGTTGAACGCCCGAATGGAAAACCCGATTGACGGCGAACTTGAGCCGTTCTTCGGCATCCACGATTCGCGCTATATGATTTACTGGCTGGCACTTACAAGCAATGGCTACAAGTCGTACATCGACTCGCTGGCAGGCATTGAGCGCGAGAAAATCAAGCTGAAACAGCGCTCAACCGACTTTGTATCGCCTGGCGAGCAACAGCCCGAAACCGACCACGCTATGCAGGCCGAAAAATCGCACACGGGCAACACTCAAAACGTCTTCTTCCGCACGGCAAGCAACGGCGGCTTCTTCAGCTACGATATGGCCACCCAATCGCGCACTGACCTTGCTCTCTACGTCAAATACTGGGGCGTGAACGACTGGGGCAACAAAGTTTTCGACATCCTAATCGACGACGAGAAACTGACAACCGTGAACAACATAAAACGTTGGAACACATCGCAATTCAAGACCGAAGAGTACCCCATTCCGGCATCAATGCTGAAGGGCAAAAAGAGTGTCAGAGTGAAGTTCCAAACCAATCCGGGCACCGAAATTGGCGGTATTTACGAAGTGAGACTGGTGAAAAAATAATTCGACGGTATGAAAAAACGACTGCTGATTCTGGCTCTTGCGCTGCCGACGGCGCTTTTCGGGCAAACCGATAATTCGAGTGAGACGAAAATCAACATTCAGTTCTACACTCCTGACATTGTGCGAGTTACCAAAACTCCTGCAAACTCTGTCAGCACTCAGCCTAACCTTGTGGTAACACTTTCGCCGCAAGAGGTGAACGTGAAAAAAACTTCGTCGGGCGGAATAACCACTTATACGTCTGACAAACTGAAAGTTACCGTTGACCAAAACGGCAAAGTGGCGTTTGCAACGCTGAAAGGCGGCAAGCTGCTGGAAGAAAACACATACAGTTTTTCGCCAATAACCGAAGGCACCGACAAGGGAAGTTTTAAGATTTCGCAATCGTTTAAACTTGCTGCAAATGAGATGGTTTACGGCGTGGGAACAATTCAAAACGGCAAACTTGAACGCAACAACACCGAAACCCTCATTGAGCAGAGCAATCTCGAAGATTTTCAGAATGTTATACAGTCGATAAAAGGCTGGGGAATCTATTGGGACAACTATTCGCGCGGAAAATATTCCGAAAAGAACGCCGTAATGACCCTTGAAGGCGAAGTCGGCGATGCTATCGACTATTATTTTATGTATGGCGGCTCGCCCGACGGCGTAATTGCGCTTATGAGGCAACTTTCGGGCAAAGTGCCGATGTTTCCGCTCTGGACGTTCGGCTATTGGCAGAGCAAAGAGCGTTACAAATCGCAAGACGAGACTGTCGGCGTGGTCGAAAAATACCGCGAACTTGGCGTGCCTCTCGACGGCATTATTCAAGACTGGCAATATTGGGGCAACAACTATCTGTGGAATGCAATGGACTTTTTATCAGAGAGTTTCCCCGACGGCAAGGGAATGATAAAGCGAATCCACGATATGAACGCCCACATTATGATTTCGATTTGGGCAAGTTTCGGACCTATGACAATGCAATTCAAGGAGTTGGCGCAGGACAACCTCTTGTTTACATTCGGCACCTGGCCACAGAGCGGAATATCGCACATTTGGCCGCCCGTAATGGATTATCCCTCAGGCGTTAAGGTTTACAATCCTTTCCCGCAGAAATCGAAAGACATTTACTGGAAATACCTCAAAAAGCTCTACGATTATGGTATCGACGCTTGGTGGATGGACTCGACGGACCCTGACTGCTTCTACCCCACCGACGATGATTATGAGTTTCCAACAGGTTTCGGCTCGTTCCGCAAAATGCGCAACGCATTCCCCTTGGCAACCGTCAGCGGAATTTACGAAAACCAACGCAAAGTGTCAGAAAATCAGCGTGTTTTTATAATGACACGTTCCTCGTATGCGGGACAGCAGCGCTACGGCTCAAATATGTGGAGCGGCGACGTGGCTTCGTCGTGGGATATGCTCCGCAAACAGATTCCCGCTGGATTGAACTACACGCTCACAGGTAACCCGAATTTCAACACTGATATAGGCGGATTTTTCTCGGGCTCGTACAATGTTCTCGGCCCCGCTTCTGGCGCGAAAAACCCACAATTTCAAGAACTTTACGTGCGCTGGATGCAGTACGGATTGTTTAATCCTGTGTTCCGTTCGCACGGTGCAGATACGCCGCGTGAGATTTATCAGTTTGGCTCGAAAGGCGAACCGATTTACGATGCCATTGAATCGACTATCAATTTGAGATACAAGTTGTTACCGTATATCTACTCGCTGGCTTGGCAGGTTACCAAAAACGATGCAAGTTATATGATGCCATTGTTTGCTTATTATCCCAACGACGCTAAAACTCAGACACTTGCCGACGAGTTTATGTTTGGCAAATCGATTCTTGCCGCACCCGTGGTTTCGCCGCAATACACCGAGGAAAAGATTATCAAAATTGACGAGATGACTGGTTGGAACAAGCAAGAAATCGGCAGAGTAAAAGGTTATCCGTCAGTAGATTTCACAGTTAAAAAGACTGCCGAAAAATATCTGCCCAAAGGCGATAATTGGTATTATTTCTGGGACAACAAACTCTACACTGGCGGACAAACCGTCAAGGTGGAGACCACAATCGACCACACTCCTATTTTTGTTAAGGCGGGCAGCATAATTCCGTTTGCCCAAACGGCTCAAAACACAGTAGAGCAACGTTTCGACACTCTCACAATCAAAATCTATCCTGGAAAAGATTGTACCTTTGAACTTTACGAAGACGAAGGCGACAATTACAACTACGAAAAGGGCGCTTACAGCATTATCAAGTTCATTTGGAGCGACAAAACAAATACCCTGACCATTGATGACCGTATCGGCTCATATGCTGAAATGTTGCAGAATCGCACATTCAAAGTTATCCGCGTCGATAATGGCAAATCGACTGATGTTCAATACAATGGCGAAGAGATTTTGGTAAAGATATAAAACACAAAACTGGACTATACAAAAGATAAGACTGAAAAATGACAGCAACAATTGACAGTAAATACAATCAGAAAATCACAACCGCAATCTGGGTGATTATTTTGTTGGTTGTGAATTATTTCCAAAGGTTCAAACTCTACACGTTTGAGTCGGACCACCTGTTTCTGTTCGATGCCGACTGGATTACGGGGCATTTGTGCGAAGCTGGCGGTATCAATCTGTTAATCACATCGTTTGTAACACAGTTTTTCAAATTCCCGATAATCGGCGCCATTGTTACAACAATCATATACGCAACAGTCATCTTTTGCACTAACAAACTGATTATAAGCGTTACCAACACGAAAAACCTCAATCCGCTCGCGCTTCTTCCCGTCGGTTTTATGGTGCTCTGCATCGAAGACCCGTTCTACGGATATCGCGGCCACACGGCAATGGCTGTTGGAATGGCGGCTGTGATTTTATATCAACGTGTTATTCAGCAAAAAGAGAAATATGAGATTGCCATAGCGTTGGCTTTTTCGGTGGTGCTGTACGCATTATTCGGGGCCGTTGCGCTGCTTTTCGATGCAACAATTCTCACCATTGCGCTACTCAACAAACGGAAAGCAACGGCGGCCTTAATTGCAACTGCGGTAACACTTCTCTTAAGTTTTGCCGCACTTGTATCGGAACAGTTCATCTCGATGACCGAAGCCACCCTGCCGACACAATACTACAACTGGCCGACACCCTTCCGCACAATGCTTTTCGCGTGGTTGGCCGTTCCGGCAATCTTGCTTTTAGCCAAAGCTGAAAATAAGATTAAAGCGAAACCCAACATTATCGACGCTGCCGTTTTGATTGTTATTATTGTCGCTTTCGGTTTAGGATTCAATAAGTTGCACAACCCCAAAATCGCCAAAATGCAGCACGAGTGTTATTTGGCAGACAACAACCGCTGGGAAGACATCGCCAAACTGAACAAACGCGCAAAAACACCGACAAACATTGTGAGTTACACCAATTTAGCACTTGCAATGCAAGGGCAACTGCTCGACCGTATGTTTCTGTTCAATCAGCAACTGCCTACGCAGCGAACCGACTCACGCACAGTCAGGAACGAGATTATGCGTATGGAAAGCCTTGTTTACTTCAAAAGCGGACATATGGCGGAAGCCCGCAAGGCGGCTTTCAACAGCGCTCTGATAACGCCCGATGGTGTTGAACCTCACGACTTTACACGCCTTATCGCCATCAACAAATCGTTTGGTGCCGATGATATAAGCCGAAAATACGCCAACATACTCAGCAAAACACTGTTTTACAGACAGGAAGCCGACGAGGCCCTTGCCGACACCAACGTTACCCGATTACCTAAGAACAGCAATTTCTGCGAGATTAACGGTTTTGCACACGACTACCACGGAATAACAGATGTCAACAAGCAAAACAGTGTGGCTCAACAGTTTTACATTGCTTACGTTCTGCTGTCAGCCGACAAAAACCGGCTTCTATCCTACCTCAACGACCACAAAAACGAGCCTATGCACCGTCGCATAGAAGAAGCCTGCACGCTAATGTTCAGCACCGAAGAATGCCGCGATTTTGGCGTCAGTGAAAACGTGATAAACGATTTCGGAAAACTAAAAAAAGGGCAGGAAATCAACTACTTCTATGAATCGTACTGGTACTATATCGCATACTTGAACACAATGCTTAAAAAATAAAATGAAAAAGACATCAATCATAATTGCAGCCCTTGCGTTGGCCTCGTGCTCAACTTCGGTAAACAATGCCGTACAAACCGATGTTGATGTACCAATTTACCCTGATTACAAAGGCGTTACAATTCCGTGCAACATCGCGCCAATCAACTTTTCGGTTGCCGATAACATTCAAGCCGACGCTCTGCTGATTTCTGCAAACGGCGACACGCTAACAGTCGGAATATCAGACGGTTGCGCTGACATTCCAATTAAACGCTGGCGGTCGTTTATAGCCGACAAGGGCGGTAGCACGCTCACTTTCACCATCTGCAAGAAAAAAAACGGACAATGGACTGCTTACAAGCCTTTCAACGTTGAAGTGTCAGCCGATTCTATCGACAAAACGCTGGTTTACAGGTTGGTTCCGCCTGGCTACGAGATTTGGAACCGAATGGGAATCTATCAGCGCGACCTTGAGTCGTTCGACGAGAGGGCAATCTACGAAAACCGCTATGGCAAAGGCAATTGCGTCAACTGCCACTCGTTCTGCGCCAACAGTTCCGACAAGATGATGATGCACGTAAGAGTCGGAATGGCAGGCACTTACGTATTCAGCAACAACACAATAGGCAAGGTTGAAGCCGATTTCAGCAAATTCGCCGCCAACCCCACCTACCCCTACTGGCACCCGTCGGGGCGGTATATCGCATTCTCGCTCAACAAGATATTTCAAGATTTCCACACCGCCGACCCGAACATTATCGAGGTTTACGACGATGTTTCGGATGTCATTGTCTTCGACCTTGAAAACAAAGCGATTATCAGTTCACCGCTGACCTGCGACACCAACGCTTTCGAAACATTTCCGTGCTTCTCGCCCGACGGCAAATGGCTCTATTACTGCACTTCGCAAGCATTCGACTCGGTAAAATGGAACTACAAAAACGCCCATTACAGCATTTGCAGAATTGAGTTCGATGCCGAAGAGAAAAAACTTGGCACAACGGTAGATACCGTGGTGAATGCGGCGGCAATGGGCAAAAGCGCCTCTTTCCCGCGCGTCTCGCCCGACGGACGTTTCCTGCTCTACACCCTGTCGGATTACGGCAACTTCAGCATTTGGCACCGCGAAGCCGACCTGAAAATGATTGACATTGAAACTGGCGACAGCGTTGATATAAGTTCCATAAATAGTTCGTTGACTGAAAGTTACCACTCGTGGGCTAGCAACTCGCGGTGGGTTGTCTTCAGTTCGCGCCGCGGCGACGGACTCTACACACGCCCCTACTTTGCGCACCTCAACGCTGACGGAACATTCTCAAAGCCAATGCTTTTACCTCAACAGAATCCACAAGAATACTATCAAAAACTGTTCTTCTCGTACAATATTCCCGAACTGGTGAAATCGGAAATCGAAATGTCGGCAAGAGAAACCGACCTGCTGATTCGGGGAATGCAGAAGAAATAAGGATTGTCAGTGAAATGAAAATATCACTGACATACAATGTATCTTAAAAAGGGGCAGCCGTACCTACTCACCTTTACAATGTACTTTCCTTACCCCGGGGGGCATAGTACGGTTCGCGCACCCCTGCCGTACTCATACAATTGTTTTTACAAAAAAATAACATTTTAATATTCAAACAATTGCCTTTTTGATAAAAAATGTCCATAAAATCAAATTCATTTCGCATTTAAAAGTATTTTATACTTTTATTTCATTATCTTTGGCAAATAGAAACTTAAAACAAATGAGTATGAAACAACTATTTGCCACCGCAACTCTTTTAGCGACAGCCATTTGTGCCGCAGCGCAACAGAATCCGATAATCAAAACCGTCTTCACCCCCGACCCGGCGCCTTACGTGCACGGCGACACGGTCTATCTGTTTGTGGACCACGACGAAGACGACGCCACTTACTTCAAAATGAAAGACTGGCTGTTGTTCAGCACCACCGATATGGTGAACTGGACCTATCTGGGCACACCCGTATCGACTGAAACATTCAGTTGGGCGGCTCACGGTGACCGCGCTTGGGCATCGCAGGCGGTTGAGCGCAACGGCAAATGGTACTGGTACGTCTGCTGCAACACCAACAAGGGTGACGACGCTCTGGCGGTGGCTGTGGCCGACAATCCGCAAGAGCCCTACACCGACGCCATTGGCAAGCCGCTTGCCACCGGGTGCTCGTTCATCGACCCATCGGTGTTTATTGACGATGACGGCAGCGCCTACCTGATTTGGGGCAACAAGGGCTGCTGGTATGGTCGATTGAACGACGATATGGTCTCTTTTGCTGACGGTTACAAAGAGATTCCCGGCTTTACCGACCCGGCTTGCTTCGGTCCTGAATCGAAAAAAATGAACTGGTGCAAGGGCAAGGAAGAACTTATGACGGGCTACGAGGAAGGCCCGTGGCTTATGAAGCGCAACGGCACCTACTACCTGTCGTACCCTGCCGGCGGCGTGCCCGAACATATGGCATACTCGACCGCAACATCGATTGACGGCCCGTGGACCTACCGCGGACGCATTATGGACGAGGCCGAAAACAGTTTCACCATCCACGGCGGCAACATCGAGTTCAAGGGGCACAACTATATGTTCTACCACAACGGCG
>JAFYYJ010000002.1 GCA_017557605.1 Salinivirgaceae bacterium | reverse complement strand
CGAAGTGCCTGACAATGCGATGCTTTACACCGTGAAGGATGTTCCGCACGGACGCGTTACCTATATGAACTACAAATCGGATGAGTTGGGTGTTTACCGTCCGCTAATCGTCTATACACCTGCCGAATACGAGCAGAATCCTGATAAGAAATATCCTGTGTTCTACCTTGTCAGCGGCACCACCGACACCGAGGAAACCTGGTTCAAGGTGGGCAAATTCAACACCATTCTCGACAACCTGATTGCCGAGGGCAAGGCCGTTCCGATGATTGTTGTTCTGCCTTACGGCAATATGCTGCACGGCACGCCAAATCCCGCAACAATGGAAGCCGTGGGGATGTACGAGCAGTTTGCCCGCGTGATGACTGGCGAGATTATGCCGTTTGTTGAGAAAAACTTCCGCACCTTGAACGACCGCGAAAACCGCGCCATTGCAGGCTTCTCGCGTGGTGGCGGACAGTCGCAGTTCACTGCATTCAGCAATCCTGATAAGTTCGCAAATATGGCTTCGTACAGTTCATATCTGATTCCCGAGGCTATGGATAAATGCTTCCCCGACCTTCTCACCAAAGAGAATATGCAGAAGAACTTCAAGGTGCTGTGGTACGGTGTGGGCAAGGACGATTTCCTTTATGAGCACGTGAAAACCCACCGCGAGTATTTCGACGCCAAAGGCATTAAATACGA
Source organism: Salinivirgaceae bacterium (assembly GCA_017557605.1). Taxonomy (GTDB): domain Bacteria; phylum Bacteroidota; class Bacteroidia; order Bacteroidales; family SZUA-534; genus RUG13583. The sequence continues at coordinate 2,014 of JAFYYJ010000002.1, read as the reverse complement.
TTACAAAGAAACCGAAGGCGGCCACACCTGGATGAACGCCCGCGACTATCTTGCAGAAACGTTGCAACTGTTCTTCAAGTAGCCGTCGAAACCGCTGAATTTTAAAGGCTTGATGCAATTTGTATCAAGCTTTTTTTATATTTGGGGTACTAACTTAAACTAAAACAATATGAAACAACTATTTATTACAGCCGCCGTTGCAGTTGCGGCTCTCACTGCGTGCCAAAAGGCCGAAACCACTATCAGTGTTAATCTGACCGACCTTCCGGAAAATACAATTGTGCTTATTTTTAAATGCGAAGGCCGTGCCGGACAAAGTTTTATTGAAGACACGGTAAAAAACGGAACGTATTGTAAAACTATTAAATGCGATTCCATTAATGAAAAGACTTATTATAGTGCAGCAGTTTCAGTTCGGGATTATTTTAGAAGTCGGGATATTTACATAACCCCGGGCTGCGAGTCGAAAGTTGTTGGTTCGGGAGTGTTTAGTGCAAGTTGGACAGTCGAAAGTTCTAACCCGCATCAGCAATTTTCCAACAATATGAACAATGCCCGAAAAGATATTCTAATCGAATACGAACGCGTTATGTTTGAACGCTACGACACGACAAAAACAAAAGAAGAAGTGGATTCTCTTCGGCAACTATTAAAAGAAATTGATTCGCAGGTGAGTGATTCCCAACTTAAAGCATATGAATCCTTACCTGTTGATGAATATTGGCTCGAGCGTTTTGCTGCGTCGACACAATTTTTCAATTATGTAGGTAGTGAGCACCCACTACACAGCAAGTATGTGGAACTCTACAACAAAAAACTTTCCGATGCCGACAAAGCAACACCTGCCGGAAAACAAATCACAATGAATCTGTTTGGTAAGACTCCCGAAGTTGGCGACAAATTTATCGATTGCGATTTGTACGACATTGATGGCAACATTCGCCATTTGGTTGATTATCAAGGTAAGTGGATGTTGCTCGATTTCAGCACTTACGGTTGTGGTCCCTGCCGGTTGTTTGTGCCTGCCGTAAAATATTTCTATGAGAAAGGTGTAAACGAAAAATTTGAAATCGTAACCATTATACCCGATTCCAAAAATATGTTTGAGAAACTGATGGACGAAGAAAAATTTACAAGTCCATTCTTTAACGACCGTGACGGACAGAGCGGCATTTTTTCTCTATATAAAATTGGCGGTTGGCCGACATTTTACCTTGTCAAACCTGATGGCACAATCGCCGATAGTTGGATGGGGCTTGATTTGAGAAAGGTTATTAATCTGATAAATGATGCTGGTGGTTTCCCCGCGCCCGAATTTAAAACCGAAAATGGCGTGACAACCATAAACAATCCCGCATTTTCTGATATCAATAGCAGTTTGCTAATCGACCAAATTGAAATATATAACGATTCTGTCGTACTCAATTGTACATATCCGTTGTCAGAAGCTGGTTATCACATATTCCCTGAAGCAGGATTATTTGTCAATGGTAAATGTATCAGCAAGATAATACGATGCAGTGTCGGCTTTGAAGGTTACGCACGTGCACCCCATGGCGAAGTCAGTCATTGCCGTCTGACCTTTGAGCCACTGCCCCAAGGCACCACCGAATTCGACTTTATTAATGGTGATTGCGATGAATGCTTCCGCGTTTTGGGAATCAAAGTTAAGGAGTAGGAATACTCTCATTTCCATATTTTTAAAAGAGAGCCGCAAGGCTCTTTTTTTTTGTGTCGAAGGTTTTGTGGGTTACTGGCAATAAAACGTCATTTTATGCGTTTTGTAAGATATGTAACAAACTTATATTCACTTAAATAACCAACAAACCAATGAAACGCATTTTATTATTGACGGCCATTGCCGTTTCTGCGTTGACGGCTTGCCAAAAAGCCGAAACAACAATCACCTTCAACCTTACCGACCTTCCCGAAGGAACGATTATTGAGATTCTAAAATGGGAAGAAGATGAAGGTGAGACTGTTTTCGAAAAAGCCGAATCCAATGGAAATTTCT
>JAFYYJ010000014.1 GCA_017557605.1 Salinivirgaceae bacterium | reverse complement strand
TTAAACAAACTGCTTCTGGGCATCATCGCAACAACAATAGGTGTCGGACTGATAATTTTAGACATCTGCATCTGCTATGCTGGTGGGGCCAATGGCGACTTGTTTTGGCAACTTGGTTTAGTTAGCGGAATATCGACAGCGGTTGGCATCGCCTTCCTAATCTATTATTTCATAGGTAAGAAAATGCTTGCCAACGAAATGGAAGCCGAACAAAACCTACTGACAACCAAAGCGTAACGTGACTCGCGAAGAATTCATCGGACACATCGGGCGTGAGCAGGAGGCCGTGCGAGGTTTCCTGCTTGCACTCTGTTGCGGCAACAAGGCTGATGCCGACGACCTTGCGCAGGACGCGCTGGTGAAAGCCTACATTGCTTCGACGGGTTATCGCGACGAGGGAATGTTCCGTTCGTGGCTCTTCAAAATTGCTCACAACACCTTTCTCAACCACAAGGCGAGTTGCCGGACAATGGAAAGCATCGACGAAGCCCGGACGCTTGTCAGCCCGTCGGCTACCGACTCGTCGTTCGAGCATCAGAGCCTGTACCTTGCCCTGCGGACACTGCCGCCCAAAGAGCGCTCGGCCATCACTTTATTTTATCTTAACGGATATAATATCAAAGAGATAGCCGCAATTATCGAGACATCGGAAGATGCCGTAAAAAAACAACTGTCGCGCGGACGCGACAAACTGAAAGAAAAACTGAAGATATGAACAAAGACAAAGAACTTGAGGAAATTTTCCTTGCGCAGAAACCGCAATTCGATGACAGCGAGGCTTTTATGGCATCGCTCACCAAACGTTTGGACGCTGTGGAGTTCATCAAACGGCATCAGGAAGCAACCCTGCGCCGCTACAAAATAGCTATGGTGGCGGCCTTTGTTGTGGGAATCATCAGCGGTGCGGTCACCATTGTGTTTGTTCTTTCGGCACCGGCCACCATTCCGCTTTTCAGTTTCCAAACGCAAACGGTCCTGCTCTCGTGGTTTGCCGAAAACGCCCGCCCGATTGTCACCACCGCCCTTGCCCTACTGATGACGTTCGGACTTATCAGTATTTTCAATAACATTCAGGATATCAGGAGTATGCGTTCGTATATTTTAAAGAATGAACGCTCGGCTTAATTCAAAATCGTGACAAAATAGAATTGTCGGGATTTCGGCGTACATTCGCGGTTGTTTATTGTTGGAAATATGAAGCGAGAGATTAAACCCGAAGAGAGCAGCCGCGCCGAAGCGTTCCGGCTCTGGATGTCGTCGCCAATGCCAATGGTAACTTTGGTCAAGACGCTGAATGTGAGCCGATTGGTGAAGGCAAGCCGAAAAAGCGACGTAAAGTTCACCACGCTGATGTGCTGGTGCATAGGCAAGGCAGCCGGCAGGATTGACGAATTCTACACTCTGCCCGAAGGCGGAAAACTGTTCCGTTTCGACAGTCTTGTCATCAACGTAATTGTGCAAAACAGCAAAGGCGGCATCAACTCGTGCGACATTCCTTTCAGCGATGATTTACAACAATTTAACCGCGATTATCTGAAACTCACCGCACAGGCTGCGGCCGAATGCAAAAGCACCTTCATCGACGACTGTATGGTCATAGGCACATCGGCTGTGGTGCACACCGAACTCGACTGCATTGTGAACCAATACACCGAAAAATTCTGCAATCCGCTGGTGATGTGGGGCAAATACCGCAAGGGGTTGTTTAAGACCTCTTTACCCGTATCGTTCCAATTTCACCACGTGCAAATGGACGGAGGTCAGGCGGCGCTGTTTTTGGAAGGATTGCAGACTGAAATCGATGCTATGAGAATATAATTGCAAGCAATTATATAATCCCCAAAAAATCCCATTCATCCTGATTTTCAATTTTTAAGCGCAAACTCTTGGCTGTTCAAATAATTTTGCTACACTTGTAGTCGAACAATATTTATGCAAATAATACGTTACTCAAAACGCAATGCAACGAAGAAAATGCTTTTATTAACCATTAATACTAATTTTTAAAATTAAAAGACTATGAGAAAGTTATTTTACACAGCGGCTCTGTTTGCTGCAACAATGATTGGTTTCACATCGTGCGACAAAAACGACGATGATTCTTCAGCTAACGTGAAAAAAGAAGCCGTTGGCGATTGCTCTGTCCAAAGAGCATTTCTTTTGTCGGACGGCAAAACATTAAGTGATTTCAACGACAAAGTTGATTATGTACCAGCCTCTGGCAAAATTGTCAGCACTGACGAAGGCCTTCAGATGCAATCAGATGGTGATGCCATAAGCCTTATAAATATTACCGAATCGGCTAATGGTTTCACTTGTGACGTCAAGAGTATTCTTGTGAAAGACGAAGAATCAGGTGATTATACCGTAACCGGATTCAACGGATATGAGATGAAATACAATGGTGGTTACAACTCTTCAACTAAAACTCTTGAGTTTTATCTGGATTGGCCGATGGATAATGAGAAGATTGGATGGTGCGCGCTGCTTCTTCCTGAAAACGAAGATGTTATGAAACAAATTGCAACCATCAAAGACGAAGCTGCAAAAACACAGAAAATCAAAGAACTCGGAGCAAAATACAAATACGTAGTAAGATACACTTGCGTGAAGAAATAAAAGCACCAAGTTTTTCAAAGCTCGCCCAATCAGTTTCGACCGGTTGGGCGTTTTTTTTTGCACTCGAATCAACCCTAATTTTCAAATTGCATTTAAGCCGAAAAAAGGTAATTTTGCGCTTCGTTTAAAATCTCAAAAAATGAATATTTCATACAATTGGCTAAAGCAATACATCGACACCGACCTGACGGCTCAGGAAGTTGCCGATAAACTCACAAGCATTGGTCTCGAAGTTGACAGTATAAGTGAATATCAATCAGTTAAAGGCGGACTCAAAGGTCTTGTGATTGGTGAGGTGAAAACCTGCATCGACCACCCCGATTCTGACCACTTGCACATCACAACCGTTGACGTTGGCACAGGCGAACTGCTGACAATTGTATGCGGCGCGCCGAATGTTGCCGCAGGGCAGAAAGTGATTGTAGCCACCATTGGCACAGTGCTTTACGACGGCGACAAGGAGTTCGTAATCAAGAAATCGAAGATTCGCGGACAAGAGTCGTTCGGTATGATTTGCGCCGAAGACGAGATTGGCGTGGGCACATCGCACGACGGTATTATTGTTCTGCCCGACAGCGTGAAAGTGGGCACACCCGCCGCCGAATACTATAACATTGAAGATGACACGATTATCGAAGTCGATATTACACCAAACCGAATCGATGCCGCATCGCACATTGGCGTTGCCCGCGACCTTGCGTTGGCTTTAAGTATCGACAAACCAACAAAATACACCATTCCCGACGTTAGCGCGTTCAAGGTTGACAACAACAGCCGCCCGTTCAGCATCGAGATTGCCGAGAGCGAAGGCTGCTGCCGCTACGCAGGCGTCACAATTACGGGCATCAAGATTGCGCCGTCGCCCGAATGGCTGCAAAAACGTCTTAAATCGGTGGGCCTGAACCCGATAAACAATGTTGTCGATGTTTCGAACTTCATTCTACACGAGTTCGGTCAGCCGCTTCACACCTTCGATGCCGATAAAATCAACGGTAACAAAGTGATTGTGAAGACAATGCCTGCCGGAACAAAATTCACCACGCTCGACGGTGTTGAGCGCTCACTCGACGCCAAAGACCTGATGATTTGCAACGCCAACGAGCCAATGTGCATTGCCGGAGTATTCGGCGGACTGAAATCGGGCATCAGCGACAGCACCACATCGGTGTTCATCGAGAGCGCCTGCTTCAACCCAACCTACATCCGCAAAACAGCACGCCGCCACGACCTTCACACCGAGGCGTCGTTCCTGTTCGAGCGCGGCGTTGACCCGAACAACACCATCACCGCACTGAAACGCGCGGCCCTGCTCATTCAGGAAACCGCCGGCGGACAAATCAGTTCGGAAATCACCGACATCTACCCTGTTCCTGTGAAACCGTTTGAGATTACGGTACGTTACTCACAGATTAACAGGTTGATAGGCGA
>JAFYYJ010000124.1 GCA_017557605.1 Salinivirgaceae bacterium | reverse complement strand
CTTCTTGACTGACGAGACCGCTCGCAAGCACATCCAAGCTGGCGCAAAGAAAGTCATCATGTCGGCTCCTTCGAAAGATGCTACCCCGATGTTCGTTTATGGTGTTAACCACAAGACCTACGCTGGTCAGGACATCATCTCTAACGCATCTTGCACCACCAACTGCTTGGCACCTATCACTAAAGTGCTGAACGACAAATTCGGTGTAAAACGTGGTTTGATGACTACTGTACACGCTGCAACTGCTACTCAGAAAACTGTTGACGGTCCTTCTAAGAAAGACTGGCGCGGTGGCCGTGGCATCCTGGAGAACATCATCCCGTCATCTACTGGCGCAGCAAAAGCTGTAGGTAAAGTTCTTCCTGCTTTGAACGGCAAACTGACTGGTATGAGCCTTCGCGTTCCTACTTCTGACGTTTCTTTCGTTGACCTGACTTGCGAACTCGAGAAGGCAGCTTCTTACGAGGAAATCTGCGCAGCTATGAAAGCCGCTTCAGAGGGTGAGTTGAAAGGCATCCTGGGTTACACCAACGAGGCTGTTGTTTCAACTGACTTCCGCAACGACTCTCACACTTCTATCTTCGACGAGAAGGCAGGTATCCAGCTCGACCCGACATTCGTTAAGGTTTGCGCTTGGTACGACAATGAGTGGGGTTACTCTAACAAAGTGTTGGAAATGGCTCGCGTTATCTCTAAGTAATTTAGATTTAACAATATATGAGAAAAGCCATCCTTCGGGGTGGCTTTTTTTATTTTGCATTATATGCAACAATACTTTCCGATATTCTATGCCTTTAACCCTTTTCCGTTAATTTTGCGCCACAAAAATCGATAAAACTATGTCGCGTAAGAAAAATCAAAAGCAACTGTTTGAGAATGTTGAGATAACCGATATTGCCGCCGAAGGCATGGCAATGGGCAAGTACGAGGGTATGGTTGCCTTTGTTCCGCTTGCTATTCCTGGCGATGTGGTCGATATTGAAGGGAAGATAAAGCACAATCGTTATATCGAAGGTCGCGTTGTGCGCTATGTGAAGATGAGCGACAAGCGCATAGAGCCTTTCTGCAAGCATTTTGGCACTTGCGGCGGTTGCAAATGGCAGATTCTGCCATACGAGATGCAGACCGCATGGAAACAGAAGCAAGTGGTTGACAACCTGACACGTATTGGTCATCTTGAATTGCCCGAGGTTTCGCCAATTTTGGGAAGCAAAAAGACGCGTGAGTACCGCAACAAACTGGAATTCGCATTCTCGCCGCTGCGATGGTTGTCGCCTGAACAGATTGCTGATGCTGACAAGATTGAGCAACGGTCAGTAGGCTATCATCTACCGCGATTCTTCGACAAGGTGGTTGATATTGAAGAATGCCGATTGATGTCCGAACCCGTCAATGAAATTCGTAACTCACTGAAACAATTTGCGATAGAAAATAATATCAGTTTTTACCACCAGCGTGAGCACACAGGACTGTTACGTAATATTGTTATCCGCAATTCGAACATAGGCGGACTGATGGTCATCTTGATAGTATCTGCCGACGACCGCAAACAAATCAGTCTTGTGATGGATTTTCTGCACCAGAAATTTCCGCAGATAACATCGCTGATGTATATGGTAAACAGCAAGTTGAATGATTCATACACCGACCTGCCCGCAACGCTCTACGCTGGCGAAGACCATATTGTCGGCGAGATGGCTGGACTGAAGTTCAAAATTGGCCCCAACTCGTTCTACCAGACCAATACAGACCAGGCTACTGTGCTTTACGGCGTTGCCAAAGATTTTGTCGAGCTCACAGGCAATGAGGTTGTTTACGACCTTTATACTGGTACAGGCACCATTGCCTGCTTTGTGGCCGACAAGGCACAGAAAGTAATTGGCATTGAGTATGTTGAAGACGCTATTGCCGATGCCAAAGTGAACGCACAGATGAATAATCTGACGAATCTCGACTTTTATGCAGGCGATATGAAAAACGTCCTCACCGATAGTTTCATAGCCGAACATGGCCGTCCCGATGTCATCATCACCGACCCGCCGCGCTCAGGTATGCACCCCGATGTTGTGCAGGTAATCTTGAACGCGAACCCCAAGCGCATTGTGTATGTGAGCTGCAATCCCGCCACCCAGGCGCGTGACCTTGCCATGATGAGCCAACAATACCGCATTGCAAAGGTGCAACCCGTTGACATGTTTCCGCAGACTCAACACGTTGAGAATGTGGTGCAATTGATAAGGATTGAAGAAAAAGAATAACGAATTGCAGGCTTCAAAAATTCAACTTAAAACTTACTTGTCCAATTGCTCGTAAATTGAATTTTGGCTGATGAATTCGGGCACAATTTCTTTCATCAGGCGAACAACGCCCATGTTATCTTGATTCTTTATTAGTTCAATAAAGCCATCGATTTTGGTGTTGGCTTCATCATGATTGTACTCGCGCACCTTGGCAACCATAATCTGTGGGTGAGGAGTGGGGATTGTATTTTCCTTATTTGCAAGCAGTTCCTCATATAGTTTCTCGCCAGGACGCAAACCTGTGAAAGAAATCTGAATATCCTTGCCCAACTGCAAGCCTGATAGTTTTATCATTTTTTTAGCCAAATCAACAATTTTGACTGACTCGCCCATATCGAATATGAAAATCTCGCCGCCCTTGCCCGATGCACCGGCTTCCAAAACCAGCTGGCAAGCCTCCGGAATGGTCATGAAATAACGAGTTATTTGCGGATGAGTTACCGTAACAGGGCCGCCGCTCTCAATCTGTTTCTTGAATCGTGGAATAACCGAGCCGTTTGAGCCTAGCACATTGCCAAATCGTGTTGTAATGAACAGTGTTTCTGATTTTCCGTTGAGCGACTGTGTGTAAATCTCAGCAATTCGTTTCGATGCTCCCATTACGTTTGTCGGATTTACAGCCTTGTCGGTTGACACCATCACAAAGCGCGAAACACCATATTTTATTGCGGTGTCGGCAATCAGGCGAGTGCCAAGCACATTATTACGTACAGCTTCAATCGGATTGTTCTCCATCATTGGCACATGCTTGTAGGCTGCGGCATGGTACACAATATTGGGTTTGTATTTCTTAAATACTTCATCTACACGTTGTTCGTCGGTTATGTCACCAATCACAATAGTTATGTTGCTTGCCGACTGGTCGCGCAACTCCATTTCAATGTCATACATCGGCGTTTCGGCCTGGTCGAAAAGGACGATGTTTTTCGGCTCGAATCGGATAAGTTGGCGCACAATCTCGCTACCAATGGAGCCTGCCGCTCCTGTAACCATCATTGTCAAGCCTTTAACTTGACTTTGTATTCTATTGAAATCAAGTTGAATAGGGTTGCGCTCGAGCAAATCCTCAATTTTGATATTCTTTATCTGTTTTGAGCTCAATTCGCCGTTTATCCATTTTTCAACCTTCGGGACATTCAGAATCACAAGCCCCTTGTTCAAGCCTAACTCAATGATTTCCTGCTTCTTTTCGATGGTCGGGAACGGTTTTGCCAGCAGAAGGTTTTTGGCGTCCAGCTCTTCAATAAGCGATGCAATGTCGTTTATTGGCAGAATTGGCAGATTGTCAATGGTTTTCTTCGATTTCTTGTCAATATCATCGACAAAGGCGACAACCTTATAGTTGGAGCCGCGGTCTTCCTCAAGTGCCAATTTTGCCGATTGTGCGTTTCTGTCTGTACCATAGACAATTACATTATTTGTCTTTATTGTTGTGCGGAACTCGAAGAACACCGATTTCACCAACCACCGCAATGTTATCATAAAGAATAATGTTGTCATAAACTCGATGATGACAATGGACATAGGCACTATGAACGCCTGAGTGAGCCCCGAATAATAGCACACAATGTTTATTAACGAGATGAGGATGCTGCCCGATGCGGTGGTTATCACAATGCGGCGGGCATCGTTAAGACCGGTGTAGCGTATTATTCCGGCATAAGTTTTGAATACCAAAAATCCAATAATACGCACAGCTACAACAAGTTGCACTATCTGTGTTAGCTCGCCCACCTTTTCGTTTTCCGGAATGTCAAAATTAAAGCGCAACAAGTACGCGATAATTATTGACGCTGTGCTAATGAAAATATCTATAGCCAGAACAATCCAACGCGGCGCATATTTCTTACTGAAAATCGACATCGTTTCATTTTTAATGAGTGGCAAAAATAAAAAATAGGCTATTAAACAAACGTTCGCCCGGCTATTTATTTCATTTCAAAGTGATGAATGAATGTCTGATAGCCGCCAACGGGTGCCATTTCTTAGTGAAAAGCGTTTACCGTTCAGTTTTTCGGCTGTCGCCTGTTCAAAAAAAGTGTCAGCCGCGCTTACGACTGACACTTTAGGGTTGTGCAACGTTTTAAGTTGTCGCCTATTTTTTGCACTTGCACGATTTCGATTTAGCTACCACAACAATAATAATCAATGCTGCTGCAGCCAGAAGAATCCATCCTAAGTTAGATGAAGAGCCTTCGACTGTAATCCAGTCAATGTTCACATTTTCACCTTCGGTCAGCTCAACGTAAACATGGTGAATGCCTTTCGGACAGTTTTCTATTTGCGCGCTTGCAGTCTTTGCTGAAGCCTCCACTTTCACCTCAGCCAAAACAGGTCCGTTGGCGCCGTCAACCTTTACGGTTATAGTGCCGTTTCCGCCTTCGGTCAATGCCAAAATGAGTTGTTTGCCATTGCCTTTGCCAAAATCGACAGTGTTGTATTTAACCCAGCTGCCTGGTTTGCTGAAAGTTGTTTTCCAACCCTCAAAACGCTTTGTGGTGTCGGGGTCGTTCTCATAGAGGAAGCTGATGCTTGCGTCACCGCCAATGCTGGTGTAGCGGTCAATCTGTATTTTGTCCGAAGCCTTTGTGACGCCAATGCCGCGCAGAGTTGATTTCACCGGACGAATGGTGCCGTCCTCGTTGAAGAAGAGGCTGTCTGCAAAAACTGAACGGTTCTTGTCGAAGTTTGGCGAATAGTCGTTGTGATGGTAGAATAAGTACCATTGTCCTTTATAATTCACAATCGAGTGGTGGTTTGTCCAGCATTCGGGGCGTTCTTCCATAATCAGACCTTTGTATTCGTAAGGTCCCATCGGGTTTTTGCTCATAGCATAGCCCAGAGCCTCGGTTCTTTCCACCACGTAAGGATATGTAAGATAGTAGTTGCCGTTGTATTCGAAAGCGAATGGACCCTCAGCTTGACGCGAAGGCAGACCTCTCAGACAGCTGACACCACGCATCACAAACTGGCGAGGTCCCCATTTGACAGTGTCGGTCGGATTGTCATCGGCCAACTCTATCATATTGTCTTTCAGTTTGGCGCAGTTGCCGGCACCCCAGAAAATGTAGTTGTTGCCGTCGCTTGCCTGAAGCACGCATGGGTCAATGCCGTTGATGCCTTCAATATTCTTCTCCAATACTGTGTATGGGCCTTCGGGTTTATCCGCAACAGCTACACCAATTCCAAAGCCGAAGCCTTGCTTTTGTCCGTCGGGGAAATAGAAGTAGTATTTGCCGTCTTTGCCTTGAACGCAGTCAGGAGCCCACATGCTGTAACCTTTCGGGTTGCCCCATGGAACGTCTTTTTGGTCGATGATTTTGCCGTGGTCAGTCCACTCAGTCAGATTCTCCGACGAGAAGACATGGTAGTCGTTCATGCAGAACCAGTCTTTGCGCGGAAAATCGGGAACTGACGTTGGAGTGGTGTCATGCGACGGAAAAAGATAGATTTTCCCGTTGAAGACTCTGGCCGTAGGGTCAGCCGAAAATTGATTGCGGATAATCGGGTTTTGTGCCGAAACAGCCATCGTCAGCATGACTAACGATGCCAGTAATGATAATTTTCTCATAATCAAGAGTGTTTTTCGTATTTGTACTTAAGTTTATGGTGTGCAATTTATTAAAATCTTTTTCATTCAAGCAAAAACCGAAAATGATTTGCAGGATACATCTGCGGCAAATCTATCCTTCTGATTCTCCGCCACTTTCCATTTTCCTCATATTCGACTCCATATACTCGGTTGGTGTCATTCCGTACAGTTTTTTGAAAGCCGATGAGAAATATGCAGGTGTGTTAAATCCAAGTATTTCCGACAATTCGGTAATGTTATATCGTTTCTTTTCAAGCATTTGCGCCGCCTGAGCCAAACGCTGGTTACGTATGAAGTCGCGTGTCGGCTGGTTTGTTATCATTTTCAGCTTGCGATAAAGATGCACACGGCTTATGCCCACCTTATCGGCTATAAATTCAGCGTTCAGGTCAGGATTGTCCATGTTTTCGTTTATCACTTTCATTATACGCTGCATAAGTTTCTCGTCAGGCGACTCCATCTCAATCTCCTTGACATTCTGTTTCTGCTCTTGATTTCCACTCAGATTGTTCTTTATAATGACACGTGTGCGCATTATATTTTGCAGTGTATGAATCAATTCGTCGATATTGAAAGGCTTTGAAAAGTAAGCGTCAGCACCGGCATCCCAGCCTTTTATGCGGTTCTCGGCCCCGTCGAGAGCCGAAAGCAGCACTATAGGCATCATATTGTATTTTATGTGGCTCCGTATCTTCTTGCACAATGTTATTCCGTCCATTTCAGGCATCATAATGTCGCAGACGATGGCGTCAGGCGCGTTTTTCAATATCAGCTCGTAAGCCTCACGGCCATTGGCACACAGCGTTGTGTGGAAATATTTCGACAATTCGTTTTTTATATATGTGCCGCCGTCTTCATCGTCTTCAACAACAAGCACCCTACGACTTGTTTTGGAACGAATATCTTCGCTATCGTCAACAATATCAGGTATTAAAATCTCTGTTTCCTGAGCTGGTGGTGTGTTCCAATTCTCGTCGAACACAATATCGTTGCTTGAAAGATGTTCGCTTCCGCGAGGCATTCTTACAGTGAAACGCACACCGTCCTGCACATTCTCAACATCGATTGTTCCGTGGTGCAGTTGTACAAGCGAACGTGTCAGATGCAAGCCCAACCCAGTCCCGAAAACATTGCTGATATTGGTATTTTGCGATTGATAATAGCGTTCAAATATATGAGCCATATCGTCGGGGCTGATGGCTTCGCCGCTATTAACCACCGACACCTCAAAATATCGTTGCAGTTCGGGTTGTACGGCTTTCTCGTCTTCCCCTTCGCTTATTTCCACTGTTATGGTGCCGTTGTCGGGAGTGAATTTGAACGCGTTTGACAGCAGGTTGACAATTATCTTGTCGAATTTACCGGCATCGACCCATGCGTGTATCTCCGGCGATTTGGTTTCCACTTGGTACTTCACGCCTTTTGTCTCCGCCTGGTTGTCGAATAGTGTGCAAACATTCCGCACCATGCCTACAATCTCGTTCTGCTCAAACTGCATTTTCATTTGGCCTTTGTCAATTTTCCGGCTGTCGAGCAACTGGTTTACAAGATTCATTATGCGGTCGGTGTTGCGCTTCATTATTTTATATGTGTGGAGCTTTGTGCTGTCGTTCTCCTCCTGAATCAGTTTCTGCAGTGGCCCCACAATCAGCGATATAGGCGTCCGAATCTCATGCGACATATTAAAGAAGAACTGCAGTTTGGCCTCGTTTGCCTCATCCTGCATTCTCATTTTCGAAAATTGGAGTTTGGTGCTGTGGCGGTTGTGTTCATACAATGCCAGCAATAGCAATATTCCTAAGGTAATCAGTAAGAAACAAGCAAAAGCGATGTTCGTTTGATACCATTGCGGCAATATGTCAACTGTAAGCCGCCTTACGTCTGATTCCAAATTGTTGTTGCGGGCTTTTACAAGCAGACTATGTTTTCCTATTGATAACTCATTGAAATTCACCTTCTTCTCGCCGCGATTCAAGGTTATCCAATCGCTTTCGTCTAATTTGTAGCTGTAAACAATTCGGTCGGGGTTGAGGTAGCTGAACGATGTGAACTCAACTATAAACGAATTGTCTTTGTACGAGAGATTTATTTCCTCCGCTTCGTTTACCGATGTCGACATCACCTCGTTGTCGCCCGATAACATTCCTTTCCGCAATGCCCTTCCGTTCAAGTATATGTCGGCAATGCGCACCACCGGTTTGGCATTGTCGGGTATGATTTTCAGAGGGTTAAACTGGACTATGCCGCCCGTACCGCCGAATATTATGGTGCTGTCGGCGCACGATACCGATGCGTTGCGGCTGAACTCATCGCATTGCAGACCGTCGTTGGAATTATAGTGCACAAATGTGTTGTTTTGAATATTGAAACACGACAACCCTCTGTTTGTGCTGGTCCAGATGTTGCCGTCGGCATCGGTCTCCACAGCCGAAACTGAACTGTTGTAGAATCCATACGACTTGTCGTAAACAATCGTCTCAAACGTGGTGCAGTCCATACGCACCAACCCCGATGATGTTCCAATCCACAGATTATTATTTATATCGGTGCGCAAGTCGTTGATGAATTGTCCACGCAGCATCACATTCTTGCCGAATGCCTGAACAAAGCTTTCCGTTTCAATATCTAAGCAACCAAGTCCGCTGTTTGTACCGTAGTAAAGATTTTTGCCCGACAAGCACAGACTTGTCAATCGCGCATTGCACATGGCGTCGACTATGGTATCATTGTCGGGATGTTGCTCATATTCAAATAGTTTTACAGTGTTTCGCGCTGAATCGACCTGATAGATGCCGACACCAGGAACCGCCACATACAAGTTGCAGTGGTGGTCCTCAACAATATCGGAAACTGACGGGCTGCCGTGTTTTAAAATGAAAGGCTGGAATTCTTTAGCACTGGAATTGTAGCGGGCAAGGCCTTCCATGTAACTTCCAAGCCAAATGTCGTGGCGCGAGTCCTCGAACATGCACGTTATAGTGTTTGGCACCACGCCTACAGCAGCCATATGGTTAGCAACCGGTTCCGTACCTTCATTAAACTCCAACTCGTAGATGCCGTCACCGTCGGTGCCGGCAAGAACCTTGCCGTCGTGCAGTTGCAAAAGGCTTGTCACACACGACGAGCCGATAATATTGTTTGTGCCCGATTTGCCACCTATATATTTAAACTGGCTTTTGCGAGCCGATACCAGCGCCATACCTTTCTGATAGCATCCAACCCACAGATTGCCTTGCATGTCCGTCATCATTGAACGGATTTTTGCCTTGCTGTCATCGATAGATGTCAGACTGATGGTGCTTTTTGTGAGCTCATGTTTCTCAGTATCAAATGATTTCAAGCCGCAGCCATCGGTGCCGACAGCAAGGTCCTTTCCTATGACGCATAACGACCTTATGCCGCATCCTGGCTGGTTGACGCTGGCCATATTGACAAATTTGTTGTTCTGTTTGTCGTACATCAGCAGGTTACCTTTAGAGGTGCCTGCGTACAACTCTCCATTAGCAGTCTGGCAAATACAGAATACCGCTTCGCCCGATGTCAGACTAATCTGGTTTTTGACATTTAGTTCAATGTCGAGGCGGAGAAACCCTGCGTCGGATGTGCCAACCCAGACATCTTCGCCGCCGCTGTAAAGCATGCTTTCGATATACATGCCTGGCACATCAACGCGGCGCATAGCAAAGCCTGACGCTTCGTTTTCGAGTTTGAACAGTCCGTAGCCCGACGAACCTACGAGCAACAATCCTTTCTTAATTTCAATAATGCAAGAAGCGCCTACTGTAGCCTGCTTAAGAACCTCGTCGTCGGTTTTGACGGGAACTCCACAGAACAGACCTGTGGCGCGGTCATATATTTGCAACCCGCCCATGGTTCCAACAAACAGGTTGCGGCAACTGTCCTCATATATAAATATGGTATGATTGTTTTTCAGCGAGCTGCTGACGCCTTCTTCATTCCTGAATATTGTGAATTTAGCGCCGTCGCACCTGTTGAGTCCGTCATCCGTTGCAACCCAAACAACTCCGTCGCCGTCCTGATACACATTATTAATTAAACTCGACGACAATTCCTTTCCCGCGGTAAAAAAACGTTCCGTTTGTGCTAAAACAAGCATTGTCGGCATAAGGAAAAACGTCGTCACTATTATCAGTCTTTTCATACTTGCGTGTCTATTGTTACAACGCAAATGTACATAGTTTCCACGCTTATAGCAAGCTATTTTTGGTATTATTTATAATAAATTGATTAATCGGAAGTTACAAAAAATTGTGTAACGAGAGCACTTGTTTTTTTGTTAATTGCACATGATTTGATGTTACATGAAAACAAGAACATGAAACGCAATGATATAAGCCGTTTAAACTGAAATGTAAACCTTAGTCTGTCTGCAAAATCGCGCAGATACTAACGCAACTTATTTGTAAAACTATTTAAAAACGACACCCTAAGGAAGTGTCTGTAAAAAATGAAAACCGGGCATTTTGCCCACAAGCACAATTATAAACTATAAAAAACCATTTATGATGAAAATGTATCTGAAAAGCGCAGTGCTTGCACTGCCGATGCTGCTGCTTTCAGCAGGAGTTTTTGCTCAGGCACATGACGTGAAGGGTAAAGTTCTTGACGAGGAACAACAACCCATTCCTGGAGCAAATGTGATTATTAAAGGAACCACATCCGGTACCATTACGGCCGGCAATGGTGAGTTCTCGATGAAAGCCTCAGACGGCGATGTTCTTGTAATCTCTTACATGGGCTACGTTAATGAGGAAGTTACCGTAAACGGCGCAGGCCCTTACAATGTAAGCCTTGTTCCTGACCTTGTAGGTTTGGACGAAGTTGTGGTTGTAGGTTACGGTGTTCAGAAGAAAAGTGACGTTACTGGTGCCATTTCGTCTGTGAAAGCAGAAGATTTGGAGCGTCGTTCGTCAACAAGTGCCGTACAGGCTATGCAAGGTAAAGCTGCTGGCGTTAGCGTTATCAGCTCATCTGCAAAACCTGGTGGTGACAGCGAAATCCGCGTTCGTGGTGTATCTTCTAACAGTAGTAATATTGGTCCGCTGTTGATTGTCGACGGTTTGAAAGTTGACAACATCAACTACCTCGACCCTTCGATGATTCAATCGATGGAGATTTTGAAGGACGCCGCATCAGCAGCCATCTACGGTGCTGAGGCAGGTAACGGTGTCGTTCTTATCACAACTAAGAGTGGTAGCAAACAAGACGGCAAAATCTTCTACAACTTCCAATATTCAATGAACAAACTCGGCCACAATCCAAAAATGATGAACGCTGAGCAATATATTAATTGGAACATTGAGGCATTCAACTTCACTAAAGAAGATTTGTATGACAAATACGGATATGTTGATGGAACCGATACAGATTGGGCTAAAGAGATATTCGGCACTGGTATTACCCAGCGTCACACTATCGGAGCACAAGGTGGTAATGACCGTGGCAGCTTCTACATTGCTATCACCAGCCTTGATGACAATGGTATCGTAAAAGGCAACAAAGACGTTTATAAACGTTTGTCAGCTCAGATGAACGCCGATTATAAGATTAAAGACTGGTTCACTGTTTCGACAAACACTTCTGTCGAAAGATGGAGCACTAAGGACCTTGGCGAGCACAATGAGTATGGTGGTGCAGAAAACTCTCTGTTCATGAGTACCACTATTATGGACCCGTTGACTCCGGTTTACTACTCTGACGAGTTCCCGATGCCTACTGACGTTAAAAATGTTATGGAGAAACAAATTACGCAAACTTTGCAGCCTGTTTATACAGAGGTGACTGACACCAATGTTACTAAATATGGTACTTTCTATACAAGAGAAGACCCTGTTGAAGTATTGGATTCATACCAGAAAATATGTGGTGACGAGAACGGCTACTATGCAGCTTCAAGGATAGTTGAAGGTGACGCAGCCAACCCGTTTGTGGCCCGCGACTTAAAAGATGCCAAGAAAGAAGGTTTCAACGTTCGTGGAACAATATCTGCCGACATCAAACCTTTCAAAGGCTTTGTTTACACTTCGCGTTTCGGATATCGTATCCAACAACGCAAAGAGAACGAATACAAGCAGCCATTCTACTATAATACAAAGAACGGTCGTACAACTTACGACTTG
Organism: Salinivirgaceae bacterium; assembly: GCA_017557605.1. GTDB lineage: Bacteria > Bacteroidota > Bacteroidia > Bacteroidales > SZUA-534 > RUG13583. Next base: position 12,684 of record JAFYYJ010000124.1, on the reverse strand, counting down.
ACTGCTTCGGCAACCAACGACTACTACTACCAGTGGGAAAACTTCGCAAACTACAATGTATCGCTTGGCGCAAACAACTTTGGTGCAATGGCCGGTATGTCGTATATTGAAAGCCACAACTTCACCATTGGCGGTCAGCTGACAGGTACCTATATTTTGTCAACTATGGACGAGAACTTCCGTTATATGCAATATTATAATACCAATGCTGATTTGTGTACTCGCAACATACTTCAAGGTACTCCGGGTGAGTCAGCCAGCATCTCTTACTTCGGACGTTTGTCATGGAGCTATGACGACCGCTACAACTTGCAAGCTAACTTCCGTGCCGACGCATACGACTCCTCGAAACTTGGCAAGGATAACCGTTGGGGTAAATTCCCATCAGTATCAGCTGGTTGGACACTTAGCAAGGAAGCATTCCTGCAAGACGCTCTTAGCGCAGCTACCATTTCATTCTTGAAATTGCGTGGTTCGTGGGGACAGAACGGTAACATCTCAGTGTTGAGCGGTGCCAATGCTTACGGCTATGCTACAACCGTTACCAAGAACTCTCAGAAATATCAATTCGACCCTGCAGGTAAAATCTCTTTGGGCTCATATTCAGCAGGTCTGCCTAACCCCGATTTGAAATGGGAGACTTCAGAGCAGATTGACTTAGGTCTTGATGGCCGCTTGCTCAACGACAGATTGTCATTCACTGTAGAGTACTACAACAAGAAAACAAAAGACCTTTTGGTTCCTGTAACTCCTGTACGTGAAACTGGTGTTACCTCAGTAACTTTGAACGCCGGTAAGGTTGTCAACAAAGGTATTGAGTTCGAACTTGGTTGGAAAGACAAAGTTGGTGACTTCTCTTATTCTATCAACGCCAATGGCGCTACTCTGAAAAACGAGGTTACCTATCTTGACCCGACCATCGAGCGTATCGACGGTGCGTCATTCGCCAACTACCACATTAAGACATACGTTGAGGAAGGACACAACATCTGGTACTTCCGTGGCTATGACTACGCTGGCGTGCTTGACGAAAACAAACTGGCCGACCAATCGAAACGTGCTGAAGGTGAGGATGAATGGTTGACTGAAGACCTTGGTTCTGCTTTGTTCTATAAAGAAGACGGTTCTCTTACCAGAAACCCTGCACAAAGCGATATGAAGGATTTGGGTAGCGGTATAGCTAAATTCTCTTATGGTATCACCCTTAACTTCGAATACAAGAATTTCGACTTCACTCTGTTCGGAACAGGTGTGAAAGGCAACAAGATTTGGGCTTGCAACTATCGTACAGAGCACCCGAAAGTAAATGGTATGGCAATGTACTATGAAGGACGTAGTATTGCCAAGTATGATGAGGATGATATGGTATGCGGATTGGAGAAAGTGGGTAAATATCCAATTGTTGAGGTCATGAAAGGTAGTGTTCCTTTCTTCAGTTCATCAGCTAACATTCACGATGGTTCGTTCTTCAAGATTAAACAAATCCAATTGGGTTACACTATTCCTAACGAACTTACCAGCAAGCTTGCTATTGCCAGCTTCCGTATGTTTGTAGCACTCGACGACTACTTCTTGTTCACCAAATATGAAGGTTACGACCCGGAGGTTGCATCTAACGGTACAGCAAACAGTAGAGGTATTGATAAGGGTTCTTACCCATCATCAAAGAAAGTTACATTCGGTCTTAACATGACATTTTAATTAATAATAAAAACTACATAAAATGAAACAATATATTTTATCGGGGGTGGCTTTGCTGGCATTGCTGTTGCCATCATGCAGCGAAGACCGTCTTGAAATCCCCCAAAAAGGTGTGGTGGACTTTAGTTCGTTCTATACCGCCGAAAATGCCGAGAATGCGGCAACCTTTATCTATCAGACAGCAATGTACGGCCACTGGTGCGGTATCGGTGGTAACGACTGGGTATGGCAAGGTGCTATTTGGGTAATGCAGGAAGCTCCATCTGACGAGGTTTATTGGGCTTCGGGCGATAAAAATGACCACGTCAGCGGCCTTATCTTGAATGAGTTCCGCGACCAACTCGATGAAAACTTGGTTACAACTAAGGTTTCTTACACTGCTTATTATAACATTATTCGTGGCTGCAACCAGTTGCTCGACCAATATCAGTACAACATGATTTCTGACAACGAGGAGATGAATGCAGTTGTCAATCGTGCAGTGTCTGAGGCTAAAGTTACCCGTGCATACGTTCACTTCATGTTGGCCATCTACTGGGGTAATCCTCCGTTGGTTGACAAGACCTTGCAGGGTTCTGACAAACCGACCAATACTCCGCACGAGGAGATTCTTGATTGGTGTATAGCAGAACTTGACGAGGCTGCTCCTTATCTGCCTTCGAAATCTGATCTTTACGACCAAGTAAATACATGTCGTTTGACAAAGGAATTTGCAACGGCACTTAAAGGCAAAGTCGAAATTTTTGCGGGCAAATATGCTGATGCAAAGGCCGATTTGAAGAAGGTTATCGACTCTGGAAAATACGAGCTTGTTGACGGCAAAGACATGTGGAAACTTTACCACGTTGCCGGTGACTTGTGCAAAGAGTGGGTGTTCCAATACAACTTTGTTGACGATGAGAACATCGGTTATTTCGACGGTATGTACAGCTACCACTTTGTAAACTCAACCAGCTGGCGATATATTGATGTATATCCTAACGAAGTCATAACTACTGGTTGGGGTAGCTGCGCACCATCTAAAGAGTTTGGTGATGGTTTGATTGCAAATGACGGTATTGACTCATGGCGTCGTCAATCATGGATTGTGACCTACGATGAGCTGTTGGATGGCAAGGCTATAGGCGGTGACTCTGTATTGTCGTATGGTGCTGACAAACCATATTCAGGTCGTGGTGTTGCCGGAAACCGCACAAAGAATGGTATCTATGGCGTTGGTGGTTATTGGGAGTTTAAGCGTATTCCGTTTGTAAGCGAAATCATTAAGCGTGACTATCTGGGTACAAACATGGGTAGCGAGGTTAACTATCCTATCATGCGCTATGCCGAGGTTCTTCTGCTTTATGCTGAGGCCTGCGCACAAACAGGTGACGCTGATGGTCTGAAATACTTGAACATGATTCAAAAACGTGCCGGTTCGAATCACATAAGTACAGAGTGCACAATGGCTGAAGTTAAGAACGAGAAACGTTGGGAGTGCTTCCTTGAGGGTTCTCGTTATGCCGACTTGGTTCGCTGGGGTGACGCTTATGAGACTTTAAAAGACCGTAACGTAACTGATGAATCTACAGGTGTTACTCCTAACGCAGGTAGGTCAGTTCCTTCTTTGCTTGATGACAAGAATGATGCAGACGGCGATGGAAAGAGATTCAAACTGATTTGGGATGCATACGGACCGGAATTCCACTCTGATGGCAACTGTGGTTTCCACCAAGGCAAACATGAGTTGATGCCTTATCCGTTCTCAGCTCTGTCTGTTAACCCGAACCTGCAACAAAACCCGGGTTATTAATCAGTATCTGATTATAAATTGAAAGGCTGCTCAGCAAAAAGGCTTGAGCAGCCTTTTTTTTGTATAGTCTTGAATAAGTTCAGTGTAAAATGCACTCCACACTTTGCCGCTCATGGTTTAGGTTCTAAAATTAAAATTTCACCCCATCCTAAATTACAATTCGTAAGCAAATAATTCTAAATATCAGTTTTTATAAATAAAATGATTAGCTTTTATAAGAAATGCTATTACATTTGCCGTCCAAAACAAAAGTTAGTGCAAAATGAGCAAACTGAATATTCCTTCGGGATATAAACCGATTCTGAACCTGACACAGACAGAGTTGGGCATACAGCGGATAAAAGATTTTTTCCAGTCGAACCTGTCGGCGGAGCTGCACTTGCGGCGTGTAACGGCACCGCTTTTTGTGCTGAAAGGCACCGGACTGAACGACGACCTGAACGGAGTTGAGCGTCCGGTAACGTTCCCTGTGAAAGACATGAACGACCAGAAGGCGGAGATTGTCCACTCGCTTGCCAAGTGGAAACGCATGATTCTTGCCGATTATGGCATCAAGCGCGGCTATGGCATCTACACCGATATGAATGCCATTCGTCCCGATGAGGAGCTCGACAACATCCACTCGCTCTATGTCGACCAGTGGGACTGGGAGATGACCATAGGCCAGGAAGACCGCACTATCGATTTTCTCCAGAAGATAGTCAAGCGCATCTTCTACGCGATGCACCGCACCGAGTATCTGGTTTATGAGATGTTCCCCGATATTGAACCGCAACTGCCGGAGCATATTCATTTTATTTATTCTGAGGACTTGTTGAAAATGTATCCTAATCTGTCGCCTAAGGAGCGCGAGGACGCGATAGCCAAACAGTACGGCGCTGTGTTTATTATGGGTATTGGTGGCAAGTTGTCTAATGGCGAAAAACACGATGGCCGCGCCCCCGACTATGATGACTGGACAACACCAACCGGCGACGGACATTTCGGTTTGAATGGCGACATCCTTGTATGGGACGATGTGCTGGGGCATTCGCTTGAGTTGTCATCGATGGGCGTGCGTGTTGACAAGGAGGCGCTTTTGCGTCAACTTGACATTACCGGCGAGCAGAAACGCAGGGAACTCTATTTCCACCAAAGGCTGCTCAACGGCACATTGCCGCTCTCAATTGGTGGTGGCATAGGCCAGTCAAGGTTGTGCATGTTCATGCTTCGCAAAGCCCATATAGGCGAGATTCAAGCCAGCCTTTGGCCGGAAGACATGCGTCAGGCATGCGCTAAAAACAATATCTTCTTGATATAGAAATTGTTGGATATAGGAAAATGATAAGAGGGGAGATGCGTAATCTTCCCTTTTTTGTTTTACGAAAACACTGACACTAACGATGACTATAACGATAACGATAACACTGACACTAACGAAAACGTAAACCGAAAACTTAAACGTAAACAAAAAACCTAAACCACTTATGCCTTATGTCTTTTGCCTTTTTGCCTATAACCTTTATTCATTAATCATTACTCATTACACATTAATCATTACACTTTCCCCCATTCAGTCAGGCACTTCGTATTATTTATTGCTTTGGAATAATAAAAATCCCTATTTTTATATTTTAAAACGAAAAAAATATGATTAGACATCTGATAACTCTTTGTGCTTTGGCGTTGACATTCAGTCAGGCAGTGTGGGCGCAGGAAAATCCCAAAATCAAGAAGAAAACCTTCTTCATAACCGAGATGGGCAAAGACGATGCGAAAAAGAATTTGTCGAAAGGTGAGCATTTCTACCGAAAAGGCGAAGGCCTTTATGACGAGGCTTTGAAGTACTACCTTAAGGTTCACAAATACAATAACCGCGACGCTGCATTGAACTATAAGATTGCTATCTGCTATCTGTACAGCAACGACAAGGAGCTGGCGCTTGACTACATCATGCAGAGCGACCCGTCGGTGGCAGATGACTACTACTACATTGAGGGCGTGGCGCATCAGTATAACAACCAATTCGACGAGGCGGTGAAGGCTTACAACACCTATCTGGGCACTTGTTCAAAGATAGCTCGCATAAATGCCGAAGGCCGCATTGCGCAGAAGGTGCGTGAGTGCGAACTCGGCAAACAGATGGTGCAAGATACTGTGCCTGTGTTTATTACCAATCTTGGCCCGATAATCAACACCTATTATGACGATTATAACGCTATCTTCAATAATGCCGATTCGCTGGTCTACTTCACATCGCGACGGCCAGAAGAGGAGCCGCGCAAACGTGTGTCGAGGTTTAAGTTTACGGAGAACATCTGGACTGGCAGTTACGATGCGGAAGCCGACGAGCCTTGCGACAAGGTGTGGATGCCGAAGGGAATGAAAAGCCGCAAAAACATCAGCCTGACTTGCATCCGCAACGACCAGATATACTTCTACAAAGGCAAGCGCGGCAATGGCACAATTTACGTAGCCACGCGCAAAGAGGCAGGCAAAGGCTGGGGCAAGTTCCGTCAGGCCAAGGGCGGCTTCAACCATGTGGCTTACAAGGAGAGCGTGGTCAGCATCGACGACGCCAATAATATCTATTATGTCACCAATCATCGCGGAGGTGAGGGCGGCAACGACATCTGGATGGCTCAGTACAAAGATAAAAATCGATGGGAGAGGCCTGTCAATCTGGGGCCTGTCATCAACACTCCATTCGACGAGGAGTGTGTGTCAGTCTCGCCCGACGGTCAGACGATGTATTTCTCATCGAACGGACATCCGGGCATGGGCGGCTTCGATGTATATAAATCGACAAAAGACGCTGGCGGAAACTGGAGCAAGCCTGAGAATCTGGGTTTCCCAATCAACAGCCCGGCCAACGAGCTGTTCTACCAACCAACATCTGACCCCAACACTGCCTTCTACGCTACCATGCGCAAAGGCGGCTATGGCGGTCTTGATATCTATTCCATTGTCAACGACTTGCGTCAGCCGTTCTTCTACAAGTGTCTGGCTATTGAAGCCGACGACATGCAACCGCTCGACATTTCGGTGTCGATTACAAACGAGTACGGTTCGACAATAAAGTCGGGTGAGGCCATTGGTAATACTAAGCCGTTCAGCTGCCGATTCGAGGATGCAGGGCTTTACATTGTCAATGTTAATCACGAAGGTTACAAGCCGGTTACCGACACTATAAAATGTGTGGCCAAGAACGAATTGTCGGAAAAACTTTTCGTGCTTGAGAAACTGCGTCATCCGTTCACCATTTCGGGAACAGTGACTGACACCGACAAGCAGACTCCGCTGGCCGCGACTATCTTGTTTAAAGACCAAAGCGGCAATCTGCTGGGCAAAACCAACTCGTCGGCTATAACGGGCAATTATGTATTCTCGTTCGAGGACAAGGTTGATTTCACTATTGAGGCGTCGCTTACCGATTATCATACCGCTACAGCCGAGGTTAAAGCCACGCAGACATCGGCCGAAAACATCAAGCAGGACCTGCAGATGAAGGTTAGCCGCATCGACTATTTTGTACGTGGCCGCATAACCGAGGAAGACGGTACCACACCAGTCCGCGCGGCACTTGTCTTCTATGAGCGGGGTTCGAAGGAGGCTGAGACGATAGCCTTCAGCGACAGCCTTAGCGGTAACTTCAACGTGCAGCTGAAAACGGGTAATACCTATTTGGTCGAAATTGAGGCTAATCTGCACTTCTTTGCCAACGATGCCGTCAGCTTCCCTGCTGGCGAGACTATGGTGTTGCGCAACTATCAGCTTAAGAAAATGGATGTGGGCGCCAAGCTGGTTATCGAGAACATTCTGTTCAACACGGGCAAGAGTACACTCAAGCCGCAGTCGTTTGCCGAGCTTGACAAGTTTGCCAACCTGCTGCTCAAAAACCCGACGGTGCAGATTGAGGTTTCCGGCCATACCGATAACGTAGGTTCGGCTTCAATCAACAAGAAACTTTCGCGCGACCGTGCACTGACAGTTAAGAACTATCTGATTAACAAGGGCGTTGAGGCCGAGCGCATAACTCACATGGGCTACGGTTTCGACCAGCCGATAGCTCCCAACGACACACCCGAGGGGCGCGAACAGAACCGCCGTGTCGAAATTAAAGTGCTGAAATAAAACCATTTTGATATGAAAAAGATAAGAACGATATCATTGCTCATTGCCGGTGCGCTAACTATGGCAGCCTGCATGAAAGACGAGATAAAGGTTGAGGATACAACCTACAACCGCTCGCTCAATTTTGCCGCGCCTATATTTACCGCCACTGCCGATTATACGACGATTTTAAACTCGCTCTCCGACAAGTCGCAGCACGAGTCAATAATCTATGCCGATGACGAGGGGCGGCTCTACCTCGAGTACACCACCAAATATCATGTCAAATGGAATTCGATTCTGAACATCGATACTTACAACAACCAGTATGTTACTCCGGTGCTGACAAAGGCCGGCACTGCCGTCAACCAGAAGTTTGAGTTCCGTCACAAGCTGAACTCCGACAACACAACACGCATCGATTCGATGATTATCAGTTCGGCAACGCTGAAACTGGAAGCGAGCGCGCTGCCAATATCGGGAACGGCAATTATGACGCTCGACGAGCTGACAATAAACGGCAAGGGGCTGAGTACCTCATGGGAGCTGAGCGAGGGAATGAAGCAGAACATCGACCTTAGCGGCTATCTGCTCAAGCCCAAACATTCGTCCGATTCGAGTTACACCAACTGCAAGATTCGGTTTGTAGGCGAGGGCACAGCCAACGCAATGAATGAGTTCAATTTCAAGGTCGAGATGAGCGATGTTATACCGCAGGTGGCCTTCGGTTTCTTTGGCCAGAACGAAGTGTTCAACGAGGCCGGCATTCAGCATATGGGCTTCTTTAGTGAGTACAGAGTGCCGCGCACTATAAAGATGAAAGGCATGCACATAAATCTGAATGTCGAGAACCACACCGGCACGGCGTTCAATCTGCAAATGGCCGATATGCGTATTGTCTGCGCCGACAACAACGAAACGATACCCGTCCATTTCCTCGACAGCAACAACATATATGTCAATCAGATATCGTATAAGGATTTTCTTGCCGATGGATTGTCGAAACCAAAGAGTAACCAGTATATGCTTGACTCCACAAACTCGAATGCCGATGAGATTCTGAACTCGTCGCCGCTCGATTTTGAGTACACGCTGAAGATTGAGTCGAACCCACAGGGTGAGGTGCAGGAGAATTTCATCACACCCGAGACACAGCTCGACGCCACTGTTGATATTTTCATTCCGTTCTACTTTAGCGTCTACGATTTGAACCGTTGCGACACTTTCAACTTCAATTTTAACGACTTGATACTTGACAGCGACAACTCAAAGTACGTCGATAAGTTGATTATTGCGATGAAATTCAGTAACGGATTCCCGTTCTCATTCGTTACGCAAGGCTATTTAGTCGATGAGAATTATAATGTGGTCGACTCACTATTCACCGGTCAAGAGAAACTGTGGAAGATGCCTGAGTTCGACTCCAACCTGCGTGTGACGAAGCGGGGAGATCTGGAAACCGACATTGTGTTTGATAGCGCTAAGATTGAACGCTGCTCAAAAGGCAACCCCATATACTTGATTCTCAACACTACAGTGTCGACGCAAGACATGCCGGACAAATACTTTATGCTGTATGAGAACTACGGCCTGGACATGCGGTTAGCGATTGAGCTGGTTGGAAAATATAAATCGGAATAATTATGAGAAAGCACATTATAACAATATTGGCCGGACTTATGGCATTCACCGCCTCAGCGCAACAGCCGCTGTCGCTTTACTATGTCGATAACGTTCCGCAGACATCGGCGCTCAATCCGGCACGCCAACCGCGCGCCAACGGTTATTTTGCGATACCGGGCGCCAACGTCAGCTTCATGCTTGAGTCAAACATAATGCTGAAGGAGTTTTTTCAGGAGAAAAACGGCATCTGGTACACTCCGATGAACCACGAATTTGACTACAGCAAAATATTGCGTCGTTTCAGAAACGGAGCAAGGGTGCGACCTGAAGTTGGCGTGTCGCTGCTTAACTTTGGCTGGCGGGGTTCCAAGGGCTATTGGACCGTAGGCGTAAACGAACGCGTGCAGTCGAACATTGCGCTGCCGTCGGCTATTTTCAATATGCTTGATAATGGTCTTGCGCCCGGCACCACGCTCAATTTCGCCAATATGCGTGTCAACGCTAAAGTGTTTCATGAGATTTCAGTCGGTTACAGCCGTGAACTTACTGAGCAGCTGGCCATGGGGTGGCGCGTCAAATACCTGTCGGGCATTGGCGCTATTAAGACCGATTTCAAAAAATTTGACCTCACAACCGGTCGCGACAAATGGACATTGGAGGCCAAGGGCGGCATCTACACGTCGATACCGAATCTGAAAATGCAGGAGAAGGAGAACGGCTTGGTCAATTTCGACTCAACATCGTTCGATGAGTTAAAAACCAAAGACATTGTGAATGTGCTGATTCCGTTCATGCACAATCCAGGTGCCGCTATCGATTTCGGTTTTAACTACACAATTGACGAGAATTTCAGTTTTTCGGCCTCTGTAACCGATTTGGGCTTTATTGCCTGGACCAACGAGCTTAACTCGATAAATGTGAATGGCGGCTATCAGTTTGAGGGACTGGAGATTAACGTTTCTGATGCTAAAAATATCGATTATGGAGAGGCGTTTGACAATATAATTGACTCAATTGAAGCGCGCATGTCGCCAACACTGAGCAAAGATGTGTTTGCAACGGCCTTGAATCCAAATATTTACATTGGTGCGGCATATACGCCGATACATTTTTTGACTATCGGTCTGCTGTCGAAGACAACTATACTGAACAAGACGGCCACGCAGGATTTCGACCTGTCGTTAAACCTGAACCCGTACAAGTGCTTCTCGTTGATGACCGGCCTCGACTACAATGTGAAAGGCCATTTGTCGGCCAATTTTGGCTGGTCGCTTAATTTGAGCTTTTTGCAGCTCTATATGATGACTGACTACGTGCCGGTGGCTTACCGCAAAGTCAATATTGAGGGTGACGGCACTGTGCTACCCAACAACACCGGCGATGTCAACATCTCGGTTGGCCTGAACCTGATTTTTGGTGCCAAAGGCTACCGTGACAGACCAATGATTAACGCTTATTCCGATTTCTAACAGACATGATTTTTCGGCGTACCATATTGCTTGCTGCCTTGCTGTCGGCTGTGGCGGCACCGGCCACTGCGCAGATGACAACAACAGCGAGCGGTTTGCAGTATCAGATAATTGAGCCAGGCAACAATCGTCATCCGCAACCGGGTTGGCGTGTCTGGGTTGAATACACCGGCACGCTCGACGACGGCACAGTGTTTGCCAGCACCCGCGAGACTGGCGGAATCGACCTGTGGCTGGGCTGTGGACAGCTTATAAAGGGGTGGGAGGAAGCCCTGCCGATGATAGGCGAAGAGGGGCAAATTTTACTTGTAATACCCCCTTCGCAGGGTTATGCAGATATGGAAGTGCCCGGTATTCCCAAAAATTCGACATTGCATTTTGAAATCAAACTTGTGCAGGCCGACAGCTTTCCGGCAATAAAACCTTTTGCCGTAAAAGGTGTTAAAAAGCAGAAAACACAAAGCGGAATAGCTTATTTCAGCATTGAACAGGGGCACGGCAAGCCGGCAAAGAAAGGCGACAATGTGTATGTCAACTATACGGGCTGGCTGCCTGACGGTACCATATACACCACAACCCGCACCTCGGGCGAGGCGCAGCGTTTTACAGCCGGCATGGGCGAGGCTTTTGCGGGTATGGATTCGGCTCTGTTGATGATGCCCGAAGGTGCAAAGTGCCGGTTCATTATTCCGTACAGGCTGGCCTTCGGCGACAAGGGTTATGCCAACCGCATACCTCCCAAAACCGATGTTACGCTCGACATTGAAATGGTATGTATATCACCCGAAAAGAAAATAACAAAGTGGGATTGCACAGGCCTTGACACCATTACCACAGCCTCGGGGTTGCGCTATGTTGTGCTGAACCCCGGTTATGGCCCGCGTATTGCGCTCGACAATATTGTAACAGCCAACTATTCTGCTTTTTATAACGATACTTTGTTTGACTCATCGGTTAAGCGAGAGTCGCCAATCCGCTATCCTGTTGGTGCGGGCATTGTAATAGACGGGTGGGAGGAGGCCACACTGCTTATGCGCCGAGGCTCGCGTTTCCAGCTGTTTGTACCCTCGAAATTGGCTTTTGGCAGCGACGGACCGCAAATCGGTCTGCCAGCTGACGCTGATGTAATCTTCGATGTTGAGATTCTTGATGTTATGGAATGATGAAAAGGGAAGAGGTGAGTGTTTAATGTTTAGAGATTAATGTTTAACGGGTTTAAAGTTAGAAGTTGCAAGGCATAAGGCAAAAGTAATTACGAATTACGATGTAGGGACGCGGTATAGCATGTCTGTACAACAATCACCGTCATTCCGATGAATCCCGATAACCATCGGGACGGAATCTTTATCATTTGGCAGAGATGCTGTCCCGATAGCTATCGGGGCAAGTTCAGCATGACAGAAGACATCATTCCGATGAATCCCGATAGCTATTGTGGACTTTGCTGTTGAGCACATTTTTAATTCTTCATTTTTTAATTCTTCCGTACAAATAACCTCATTACGTAAAAAATACGCGCCCGATGATAAATAAAGTTGCATCTTTGAGTGATGTTTAAACATTATAGGAATGGGCAAGCGGATAACACTCATATTCTCATTGTTGGCAGTATGCGCCATAGCGGTTGCCCAATCATTCCCTTTTCCTACGGAAAACCTTCAACTCTGGCTCCGTGCCGACAGCGTTGAGCTGACCGACGGCAGGGTCTCGCGGTGGTACGATTTGAGCCCTAACCAATATGAGATAGTGCAGACGAACGCTGCGGCAAGGCCTGCAGTTACAGAAAATGCGCTGAACGGGCAGCCGGCGCTCACATTTAACGGCACATCCACATTCCTAACAGGTGGCGACATTCTTGATTTGGGGACTGACAGTTGGACATGGTTTGTGGTGGGGAAACAGAATGATAAAGGGAATCTCAGTCCTTTTTTTTCAAAGGCTAATTATGGGCCAGGAAATGGACGATATGCGTTAAACACAATACGCCTTTTATATTATACAAACAAT
>JAFYYJ010000001.1 GCA_017557605.1 Salinivirgaceae bacterium | reverse complement strand
GGATTTCGGCGTCCTTGACGTTGAACAACTCGGCATAGACCTTTACCGAACCTATTCCAAGCAGTTTTAATTCAAATAGAAAGCCGATAAAAACCAGAAACAAGCCAAACTGTACAGCCAAGTTGCCGTAGGTGAACGCATCGCGATAGTAATCAATGAAACTATTCAGAAAGTCCATAATCGCCTCCTTCCGCTTTATGATTAAAAAGACCGGTGACATCAACAATGTAGTTCTCCGGTTTCGATTTGTCGATAACCACAGCAACCTCGTCGCCCACACCGAAGATGCCTTCGGGGTCGAGCCAGAAGGGGCGGCTCTCGAACGTGCGGCTATGGTCGGGCATGGCACATTCCAGCGTGTAGTACGATTTCCACTTTGGATAGAACATACTCGACCGCGGCAAATCGTTCTTTTTTATTTGTGTGATTACTGCAGTGACGGGCTCGGCATGGCTCTCGAGAATCATAATCCGCGGAAATTCGCTGTAGTAGCGTTGGTTCTGTCGCCGGTTACGTGCCCGATACAAGAACGGGATAAAGCCAATGCCCGCAAATGTTCCGCCCATCAGTGCAAAAAAAACTATCGGGAAAATCAGCGAGGAGCGCGTCTGGGCAGTTTGGGGCTCGTTGTCTGTGATGAAGAATTCGTATTTTCTTCCCATACGATAGACGTATGGTTCCTCCACCAGTGAAAAATGTCTGGTGGAATCGTTTTCGTCTTTATAGACGAAAGTGTTACCCTTAAAATAGTCGGAGTCCCATAACGGACCGTACGAAACGACTTCAGCCATTATTCGTTTGGCGCTCATGAAATATTTCACTTTCCCAGGAATAAGGCACAGCATAATTATGAGCATAATTGCTCCCGGAATGCCGAAAATCATGTATATGCAACCTGGTATTTCGTCGTCATCGGTTTCGTTGTATTCTACGTGGTTGGTAAACATGGTTTTATGGTTCTATAATGATAAATTTAACTATACTAAATTTAACAGTTTACTATACTCGATTATTTTAGCAAGTGTCCTCACTTGTGTTCCGCAACGGACAAGATATGTGCCGGCCTTGAGTTCGGCGGTTGAAATCCATGTGTCGCCGCTGAACAGCACCACATCGGGCTGGTCCCAGCCGCACGCAGCCATCTCTTTCACCGATGTCGGAAGCCAGTCGGTGGGCTTGTGGTTGGCGTATAGATTTATTGCCTGTTGCATAACTGATTATTGCGCCGAAAAATACAGATTTTAAAGTTTTAAGTTATAAGATTTTTTTGAGCATAATGTTTTATCTTTCTACTTTCGCATAGCAAAACATTTATTATGAACGGCAAACTTATTATTACGGCAGCGTTATTGGTGCTGATAGCCCAAGGCTGCCAAAACGACAAAATCACTTATCCAATGACAAAAAAAGTTGATACTGTTGACGTTTATTTCGGTCAACAGGTGGCCGACCCTTACCGTTGGCTTGAAGATGACAATTCCGACGAGACGGCGCAATGGGTTGCCGAGCAGAACAAACTGACTTTCGGCTATTTAGAGAAAATTCCATTCCGCGAGCAGGTGAAAAAACGGCTTGAGCAGATTTATAACTATCAGAAAATCACGAGGCCTCGTAAGTGGAACGGGCACTATTTCTGGTATAAAAAGGACGGATTGCAGAACCAATCGGTGATGTACTATAGCGATACTTTGGACGGCAAAGAGATTGAGCTACTCGACCCGAACACTCTGTCGGATGACGGCACTGTGGCGCTTTCGACGGTGTCGGTGTCGCACGACGGCCGCTACCTTGGCTACGGTATTGCCCGTGCGGGTTCCGATTGGAACGAACTGTATGTCAAAGAGATTGCCACCGGCAAAACTCTCGACGACCATATCCAATGGGTTAAATTTTCGGGAATTGCGTGGTACAAAGACGGTTTCTTCTACACACGTTTCCCCGAGCCTACTGGCGGTGACGCACTGACAGGCGAGAATGTCAATAGCAAGATTTATTATCATAAAATTGGTGATAGTCAGGCAAATGACAAGCTGATTTACGAAGACCCTCAGCACCCGGAGTGGATGTTTTCAGTAGGTGTTTCTGACGATGAGACTATTATGCTCATTTCTGTGGCTGAATCAACATCGGGCAACGCTTTGTATATCAAAGATTTGAAAAATAATGGGCCGATAAAACGAATTGTTGAGAATTTCGACAACAACTATTCGGTTGTCGATGATTGTGAAGGTAAAATGCTGGTTCTGACCGACTTTGGTGCGCCTAAATATCGTCTTGTGGCCATCGACCCGGCAAAAGCCGACAGCAAAAATTGGACTGTGGTGATTCCCGAGAAGGAAAATGTGCTGGCGTCGGTGAGCGTGAAGGCTGGCAAACTGATTGCCGAATACGTCAAAGACGCGCAGAGCCATTTCGAGGTTTATTCGCTCAAGGGTGAGTATCTGCATGATGTTGAGTTGCCGCAAATCGGCACCGCCTATGGCTTCGACGACGACAAGGATGACAACATCACCTTCTACACTATGGAAACGTTCACATCGCCATCGACTATCTATAAATACGATGTTAATACAAATAAATCAGAACTTTACCTCCAGACCGACATCGATTTCGACGGTAGCGGCTACGTGACCAAACAGGTGTTCTACACAAGCAAAGACGGCTCTCAGATTCCGATGTTCATCGTTCATAAAGAGGGAATTAAACTCGACGGCAGCCACAAGGTTTGGATGTACGGCTATGG
>JAFYYJ010000123.1 GCA_017557605.1 Salinivirgaceae bacterium | reverse complement strand
ATGAGTGCCGATGTTGAGGGACTTGTCGAAACATCGTCGAACCTTGCCATTGTGAAGCTCGAAGGCGATAAGATTGTGGTTAAGAGCCTGTTGCGCTCGTCGGTTGAGTCGGCAAAAGCTGATTTGGCCGAGCAGATGCGCTGCGTGTTCAATATGGCCGAAGCCGAGGCCGAATTCGATGGTGGCTACCCGGGATGGAAGCCGAATATGAAGTCGGCCATAATCGACGTTATGCGCCGCACATCGTCTAAAATATTCGGCCACGAGGCTGAAATAAAGGCCGTTCACGCTGGTTTGGAGTGCGGCATTCTTGGCTCGAAATATCCAAACTGGGATATGGTGGCCTGCGGTCCGCATCTGGTTCACCCGCACTCACCCGACGAGGCTGTCAACATAGCATCGGTTCAGCGGTTCTACAACTGGGTGGTTGAGACTCTGAAAACAGTGCCGGAGAAGTAGGGCAGAAGCCCGTTTAAATAAAAAGCGCTGAAAGTTATCTTTCAGCGTTTTTTTTCTTTTCAATCATTGCTTAAAGTCGGTTTTCTTGCTCCCTCAACCTTCGATTTCAAGGCCCTGTATGTGCCGTCTTCCTGAATGCCCATTGTCCGCATAACTTGTTCTTTGTCAAAACCTTTGCAAACCAGAATTTTATAAAACAACTGACGCGGATTGAGCCCTTTGTAATCGTCCTCGATTTGTGCTATCAGGCTGAAATCGATTGTTTTGTAGTATTCAATGAATTTCTCATAGTCTTTCTTGTTCCATTGTCCGCTGTGGCCGCCGTTGGCAAAGACAGCCTCGTAGAGTCGCTTGCCGTCGCTGTAGATTTCGGCATATTGTCCCTCAATTTCAGCAATTTTACGTTGCAGCCGCGCAATCTCACGCTTGTTGTCGGCCGATTCGTTCTGCGCCATCAGTTCCTCAATCTTGTCGTGCGACTCTTTGAGAATCTGGCGGTTGCGTGCAAGTTCGTTTTCGTGGCGGCGGCGCTGGCGCACCAACACAGCCGATAGCAACGTTATGACAATCACAAACAACAGCACAGCCACAAAAATTATGCGCTGTGTGCGGTTTTGGTTGGCCAGTTCCTGGATTTCGAAATCGTAGTTAGTGCTGGCCGAAAGAATTCGGACGCTTTCGTTCACGCTCTTCAGAAGTGCGTGATAAATTGTTATCAGTTCGGCCGCTATTTTGTCGGCCTCGGCAGCCATATTATGGTTGTGATAATAATTGTAGAAATCCTCAAGTGCGATAAACCGAGTTCCATCGCCTAAAAATGTCGATTTCTGATAAAAATCCAATGCGTCCTGCAGTCGGTTCAGATAGAGATAACTCTTTATGCGTGACAATTTTGCAACATCATTCCACGGATTTATTTCGGCGGCTTTCAATGCATAGCGCAGCGATTTTTCGGGTTCCTCGTCGGCAAAAGCCATTCCATAAATGCTTAAGAAGGAATAAGTTGTGGTGTCGATTTTCTCAAACTCGCGCACGTACATTTTTGTGCTGTCAATCAGGTCGTTAAAGTAAAACACGCTGACTTTTGCAGAAAGGTAATAAGCCTTTTGTTCAATTGAACGGGCGTATGGGCGCATTTTTTCGATAAGCCCTAAACCGCGTTCGCCCAAATCGAATGTGCTGCCATCGAACTCGAATCGCAAATATGCAAGATAAAATTTCAACTCGCTGTTTGTGAGCGGATTGGCAATATCTTCGGCCTGTCGCAAGAAGAGAACCGCTTGCGGATTATTGCCCAAGTACGAAAATTTAAGCGTTTTCATAATCAACGACCACGCAAGTTTTTCGGTATCAGCGGTTTTAGTATAAAAATCAATACAGCGGTTGAGTTGTGTTGTATCGGCAATGCCACCATAGTCGAGCAACGCCAACTTTGCCTTATACATTGATTTCAAGAAGATTAGATAGACGCTGTCGGCTTCGCTGAGCGGTTGCACAAGTTCCGATTGGTGGTTGTTCAAGTACTCTTCCGACATACTATACTCGCCATCCTGACAAAGCGCGTAGGCACGGTCGAAAATCGGTTGGTTTACAGACGGTTTTGAGCAAGACGCAAACACAAACGCGGCTATGGCCAGTATCGTCATTACCTTGCCAAAACCTGATATTGTTCGTTTTATTACAAGTATCATTTCGATAAAAATTCTATTTGAGTGCGAATGTAATGGATTTTTTGCCGTTCACATTTCTTGCAAGGCGATATTATTTGGTGCGCAATTGTGGGCGGAATTTTTCCAAAAAACCAATAAAAAGCCTTTATAAAAACCTAAGTACCAATATTTTATATGCTTTGTTCGAATTTCTCGCGAAGCAATATCACAATATTTTTTTGCGCACGCATAAAAACGGCTATCTCATTGATTATCACCACGCACCATTTTGGTGCGCTGTTACGGTTTTGCTCAAAATTTAAGCTTTGGTGCGATTGTAAATAATTGTTAAAGAATGTGTTATAATGTAAAAACAACCGCAACACGGCCCGATAAATTATTTGCGGCGCGGTGGTTGTACGTCTACTTTTGAATCACCGGAAACGGAATGAGTTGAAACAATGCAAAAACAATTTAGTCATTAACAATAAACATTAAGAATTATGAAAAGATTAGTTACAGCAATTATGGCGACAGTGTTCAGCGCACAAATTGCAAATGCACAACAGACAATCAACGGCAGAATTGCCGACGGTAACAACGAGCCGGTGGCTTTCGCCAACGTGGTTCTGATGACGGCCGACTCGGCCTATATAAGTGGTGCGGTGTCCGATATCGACGGGCGGTTTGCCATTGAGCAGAAACAGGGCGCACAAATAATAAGTATCTCGAGCATCGGTTACGAGTCGTTCTGCAAAAAAATAAGTGAGGTAAACGACTTTCAGAACATCGTGATAAACGCCACCACAACCGAACTCGACGAAGTTACAGTGAAGGCCATCGCACCGAAAACCAAACTGAAAGACGGCGCAATGGTCACCACCGTTGAAGGCACGACTCTGTCGCGCACGGGCAGCACTATGCGAATGCTCTCGAATGTCCCGGGCTTGATTAAGCGCAACGGCGGCATCGAAGTCATTGGCCGCGGACAACCCGAATACTATATCAACAACCGCAAGGTGCGCGATTTGAATGAGTTGGAAACACTTTCGCCCGATAATATTAAGAATGTGGAAGTTATATCGTCGCCGGGCGCCCGCTACGACGCCACAGTGACGGCTGTGGTACGCATCACAACCATCAAGCCGGTGGGCGACGGTTTCGGATTCACGCTCGAATCGAGTGCAACGCAAGGTTTCCGCGACTATACGCGCACTTTCCAGGAAAAGGCAAGTTTCAACTACCGCAAAAACGGCTTCGACCTATTCGGAAACTTCCGCGCCGACATCAACGCCAAGACGGGCACGCGAATGGACATCTACAATCTGAACAATTCCGACCATCGTTGGGAAACCGACAACTCGATAAAGGGCACGCAGAAGAACCAATTTTTGCCAGCCACCATCGGCCTTAACTATCAGATTAACGAGCAAAACTCGTTGGGTGCGCAATTCACATATAAAACCGTTATGAATGAGAAAACTAACGCCCAAAACACACTTGACGTTATGTGCGACGGACAATTTTTCGACCATATTCTAACGCAAAGCGAAGACAAACGCACCAACGATTATGAGAACGACCTGAACGCTTACTACAACGGCAAGGTGGGCGGTTTCAACATCGATTTAAATGTTGATTTTGTTTACAATCCTACTGATAAAGAGAGTGTTACGCCTGAAAAAAGTGATAATTACGACGACCGCAACATTGTAACCACCAACAGCGTGCAGAACAAGTTGGCAGCACAAAAACTTGTTGTGGGCCACGAACTTTGGGGCGGCAACATTGATTTTGGCGCAGAGGCCACTTTCACCAACCGCACCGACGAGACGAAAAGCAACATTGAAGAGTTTGTGCCGTCGGTTAGCAGCGAGGCACGGCAGAAAACCATTGCCGGATTTGCCGAGTACAAGCGCACTTTTGCCGAAAAATACAATCTGACAGCAGGTTTGCGCTACGAGCATCTGAATCTTGACTTCTATAACAACGGCCAACTTGACAGCGAGGCTTCAACGGTTTACAACGAACTGTTCCCGTCGGTATCGTTCACCGGGATGATAGGCAAATACATCCAGTTGCAATTTGCTTACAATGAGAGGATTTCACGCCCGTCGTATTTCAGTATGAGCAACAATGTGACCTACGCAAGCCGCTATCTGCAGCAGAAAGGCAACCCCACACTGAAGCCGACCATCATGCGCTCGGCAGAATTGGTTGCCACGCTTGTGGTGCTTCAGGTGAAGGCTACCTACACGCACAACAAGAACCATTACGTGCAGTATCAAGTTGTTAATGAGGAACATCCCGAGTCGGAAGTTCTGCATTGGATAAACCTTGACAAACCAACGCTGAACCTGCAGGTTGCCACACAGTTGCCATTGGGCATATACAAGCCGACAATCGCCTATTTCTTTATGAAACAATGGCTTGATGATATTGAGTCGGAAGGCAAAATGATGTCTTTCAACAAGCCGATTCAAGGATTTGTATTCAACAACTCTGTTGAACTGAAGAGCGGTTGGCTGTTCGAACTGAACTCACAGTTCCTTGGCAAGGGCGGCTATCAGGATTTGGTTGAACTGCGGAACCGCAATCTCGACGTCAACTTCTTTGTTCACAAGTCGTTCTTTAACAAGGCTTTGGATGTCGAGGCCGGAATCAGCGACATTTTCGAGAAGAGCGACAATGTTGTGAAACTCTACAAGCAGTCGGGCTATCTTGAGCAAACCAACATTTACGACAAACGCCGCGTGTCAGTAACGGTGAGATACAAATTCAACCCAGCAAAGAGCAAGTACAAAGGCACAGGCGCAGGTAACGACGAGAAGAGCAGACTTTAATTAATGCTAACTTCTTTTATCTTTGAACTACAATTTTTTAGACGAATTCTAAAACATTCAGATATGAAATCATTTGCAAAAACCTTCACCGCGCTTGTATGCGCCGCCGTCTGCACCGCTTGCAGCCAGCAGACAATCGACCAGCAACTCGACGATTATTTCGATGCTCTCAACGGACATTTTATGGGAAGCATTGTGGTTCAACAAGATGGAAAGACAGTCTATCAGCGTTCATTGGGTTGGGCCGATGTTGAAAACCAGATTCCAGCCACAGCCGAGACGCAGTACCGCATTGGGTCGATTTCAAAAACCTTCACGGCGGTGCTTGTACTTAAGGCTGCCGCCGATGGCCGTCTGTCGCTCAATGACCCGATTGCCAAATATTTTCCCGATGCGCAAATTCCTAACGCAGAGCGGATTACCATTGACCAACTGTTGCAGCACCGCAGCGGTTTGGTGGATATTGTCAACGACAAGCCGTATGAGTATCTGACCTACTTCACCACGCCGCAGACACGCCAGCAGATACTTGAACGTGTGGCCGCTGCAGGCACCAACTTTGAGCTAGGAAGCGAGTACCGCTACTGCAACACAGGCTACAACTTGCTCGGTTACATTCTTGAGGATGTGTGGGGCAAACCATTCGCCGAAATTGTGAGCGAGCAGATTGTCAATCCGTTGGATTTGCGGCACACTCGCTACAGCGAGGCCATTAATCCGCAACGCGGCGACGCCCGTTCATACACGCTACTCGACGGTTGGCAGGTTCAGCCCGAGACCGATGCGTCGGTGGCTATTGGCGCGGGCGCATTGGCTTCAACACCTGCCGACCTTGCAAAATTCGGTGCGGCCTTGGTTGGCGACATTTTCGGCAACAACATTTTTGAACAGATGAAGGAAGTTAAAGACGCCTACGGACGCGGCCTTGTGCAGTTCACTTACGGTGACCAAATCGGCTACGGCCACGCGGGCTTAATCGACGGATTCGGGTCGAAACTTGTTGTGTTCGACAATGTTACAGTTGCTTTTTGCTCAAATGGCGCCGACTACGATGCCAACCTAATCGTTCCAACTGTTCTTGACGTTCTGAATGGCAAAAAAATCGACCTTCCCAAGTTCGACAAATACATTAAACTCTCGCCCGAGCAACTTGCTTCATATACAGGTGTTTACAGATGCGATGCCCTTTCGATGGAAGTCACTGTCAGAGTTGCGGGCGACCGCTTGAGCGCACAGGCTTCGGGGCAGTCGTCGTTCCCGCTCGATGCCGTTTCGGCTGACCAATTCGAGAATGCTACAGTGGGCGCTGTCATTACCGTCGCACCCGACCGTAAAAAGATAATTCTCAAGCAAATGGGGCAAGAGTTTGAGTTTGCGCGCGTGGGCGATGCCGCTGCCGAAGTTGAGCAGAAACCTACCGTTTCGCTGACAAATGAGCAACTTGCCGCATTCGTAGGCGTTTACAATTGCTCACAATTGAAAATGGACCTAAAATTCACCATTGATGGCGACCACCTTGTTGGGCAGGCCACAGGGCAGTCGGCATTCCCGTTGCAAGCCGCCAACGATAGTACTTTCGAGAACCGCGCGGCAGGCATAAAACTCACGTTCGACCTGAAAAACAACCGTGTAATTCTGAATCAGAGCGGAATGCAGTTTGATTTTTTGAAGAAAGAATAGAGATATTTAGGATTTAGGATTTAGGAATTACGAATTAGTTCGTTAAACTTTATGATTTTAAACCCGTTAAACCTGTTAAACATTTAATAATGAAACAACTACCAATAATAATGATATTCGCCGCAATGCCGATAATCGGTTTTGGGCAGACCACCGTCAGCGGCAACGTGCTGAACGAGCGCGGCGAGACGATTGAGTATGTCAGCATTGGTTTCAATCGCGACAGCGTTGGCACCATATCGGACGGCAACGGACATTTCTCGCTGAAAATCCCCGAAGGACGCACTAACGAACTTGTTTTCAGCCACGTATCATATCTGCCGATAGAGATTCCGTTTGAGACATATTCGGCAGGCAACGAACTGACTATCGTTTTGAAAGACAAAATGATAGTGTTGCCCGAAGTTTCGGTTGGCAAGTCGAGCAAGCCCAAAACCATTGAGGGCCGCGGAATGCCGATGCCAGGCAGTTGCGTGCTCACAGGGCGCGGCACCCCCGACGGTCCCGAGGGCGGCCCAATGTTTACGGCTGATAAAGATTACATTATCAGTAATATACAATTGAAAATACAAAAGTGCACCTACAAGGAATGCAAATTGAGTTTCAATCTCTACGAGCGGCAGGACAGCCAACTTGTCAACGTTCTTCAGAAACCGATTTATACGATGGTGCAGCAATCGAAAAAGGACTTTACGCTCGATGTTGAGCCGACCGACATTCTGTTGCTTAAGCGCGATACAGAATACTATTTAAGCGTGTCGATGGTGGATAGCGATGGCGAAGGCACACTTATGATTGGTGCGAGCGCGAAAAGCGGCTATTTCCGTAAAGGACTGATTAACGGCGAGATAAAGAAAGTGCCCGTCTGCCCTGCGATTGCGGTGAAAGGGAATGAATTGTAATTTAAGGCATTAGGCAAAAGGCATTAGGCATTAGTAATTTAAGAGCAAGCGGTTTCTCAACAGCGAAGCGCTAAACCTTCTAAACTTTAAACTTGTTAAACAGCGAAGCGTTCCAACTTTAAACAAAACTTGTAACATCAAAACAAAACACAAGTCATTAATGAAAATTTTGTTTTTAATAAGCAGTTTGACAAATATTTATCTATAAGTTAAATTATTATGGCACGTTCATATTATCTTGACAATCTAAAAGTTATGCTTACCGTATTGGTGATAGCCCACCACGCGATGATTCCGTTTGCCGATGGCGAAGGTTGGGCTTATCATCCTTCTATCGCCGAAGAGACTATGCCTTATATGTGGCATTTCCTTAGCACTAATGCGGCGTTTTTTATGGGGTTGTTCTTTATGATTTCGGGTTATTTTGTTCCGAAAAGTTTTGAGCGACAAGGCTTTGCCACATTTGTTTGGAAAAAAGCATTGCGCTTGCTGGTGCCGATGGCGTTGATTACGGCGGTGCTGAGTTTGGCCACGGGTACGCCTGAGGCTGGACACACGTGGTTCCTGAGCAGTTTGTTCGCGTTCTGCTTAGTGTATGCGCTGATACGCCTTGTTTGTAAAAAATGCAACGGCGAGCAACCCCTACGACTCACATTGCTTTTGCTTGTGGCGTTTGCAGCAGTAATGGGCGTGGGTGGTTATTTTATTCGGCAGTTTTATCCGCAAGACGAATGGATTCATTTGTGGGTTTATAAGTTCGAACCTGCTCATTATCTTCAATATATAATGATGTTCGCTTTTGGCGTTCTGGCAGGTCACGGCAACTGGTTCGACAAGATGTCTGACTTTGTCGGACGTACTGCGCTCATAATTGGCACAATGCTCTGTGTCGGCAACTATTTGCGTGCAGGTGGTGCGTGGGATGGTTTCGTTTGGCATTGGTTCGGTATTTACGAGTCGTTTTTGTGCGTGTTTTTCTGTGTCGGATTGGTTTGGCTCTTTAAGAAAATTGCAAATTGGAATGGCAGGTTTTGGCAATGGTCTGCAAGTCAGGCTTTTGGCGCATACGTAATTCATTTGTTTGTTTTGCTGACAGTACAAAACTTATTAGATAAACTTTGGGTTGGTGTGGTTGGTAAATTCTTGTTAGTTACGGCCTTAGCAGTTTTCTTCTCGTTTGTCATCACTTGGCTCTTGCGATTGATTCCTGGTGTTAAGAAAGTTTTGTAAACCAATATCTTCCAAACCTTAAACAAAACCACTAACTTCGAAAAACTTAAAACTTCGAAAACTTATAACATAAAACTTCTAATTATGAACTTTTTTGAAAACGCCCGTGAGGGCAAAAACCACTGGCTGCGTTATGTGGCAGTGCTGGCAATCGCATACATTGCGTCGCAAATCCCGTCAATCATTTATGTTGTGGGATTGATTGTGAAAAAAATGAGTGAAGGCAATTTCAGCCCCGAGCAACTGTCGAGCCTTATTAATCTGAATTCCCAAACGGGATTCGTGGTTCTGATGCTCTCATTTGTGTTCTGGTTCGGCCTTACGTGGCTGTTGTTCAAGCCGTTCCACAAGCGCGAACCGATGACTATGATTTCAGGCGACCGTCGATTCCGCACCGACCGTTTCTTGGGTGCGGCGGGCGTCTATTTCATTTTCCTTCTAATCTTTTGGGCGT
The DNA here is from genome assembly GCA_017557605.1 of Salinivirgaceae bacterium. Classification (GTDB taxonomy): domain Bacteria; phylum Bacteroidota; class Bacteroidia; order Bacteroidales; family SZUA-534; genus RUG13583. Next base: position 22,463 of record JAFYYJ010000123.1, on the reverse strand, counting down.
TGTTGGCCATTGCCCGCCCCGATGTCTTCACCTTCCATTTCAATGCGCCGAAATTCTTTGTCGGCCTTTTGCTGGCACTGATTTTTGTGCCTTTTCAAACGGGCTGTGAGGAACTGATAATGCGCGGCTACCTGATGCAAGGCTTCGGACTCTGCACCAAAAGCAAGATTTGGGCACTGGTGATTGTGACGATTATGTTCGCTCTGTTGCACAGCAACAACAACGAGGTTTCCGATTTTGGATTCCTGCGCGCAATGGTTGTCTATCTGACAGGCAGTGCGGTATTTGGATTTTTTACGGTTTTAAACGACGGTATCGAATTTTCGTGGGGCATACACTTCGCTCACAATTTCACAGCGTTCACATTGTTTGCCGTTGAGGGCAACGAGTATGGTTCGTCGCCACTCTTTACAATCACAAAAGATTTCGCGTCGGAAACGCTGTTATTGGTTTCTGCCGCCGAAATTCTGATAGCAGTGGCTCTCTACTTCATTTTCCGCAAGAAATTTGGCTGGAATATCCGTGAGGCGTTCGATAGCAGACAGTTGAAGGCGGTTTGTGAGGGGAAATGACCACGGAACGCACGAAAAACACGGAAAATATCAAATAATCAGATAGATATGTTTAACAAATTGGTGTGTGCGAAATTTGCACATACCACATTTTAACAACACGCAATAATCTAAAAATCCAACTTGTGCAATTTTTGCACAGGTTCAAAATGGAAATATTGAATACAATGCTTTGTAGAAAACCTTTGATATTTACGTGCATATTTTACACGCTAAAACACTTTAAACCTGTTCAACCCGTTAAACTTTAAACAAAACCACTAACTTCGAAAAACTTTAAACTTCGAAAACTTATTACTTAAAACTAACATAAATCTTTATGGATGAGATATTAACAGCAAGCAGTCTTTGCAAGACATTCAATTTGTCGCGCAAGCAGCAGCGAATTGAACACACCACCCAGCGACAGAAGGTGGCGGTCGACAACCTTTCGTTCACGGCCTACAGAGGCGAGATTTTCGGACTTTTGGGACCAAACGGCGCGGGAAAAACAACAACCCTGCGTATGCTATCAACGCTTATCCGTCCCGACAGCGGCGATGCCACGGTCGACGGTTACAGCATTGTCAGTGACCCCGCAAAAGTACGTTCGAAAATCGCCTTTCTGACGTCGGAACTCAAACTCGAGGACTTCTTCACACCGAACTATTTGTTCGACTTCTTCAGCCAACTTCACGGCGTGCCCGAAGATGTTATCAAAGAGCGTAAGGCACAGTTGTTCAGCCGTTTCGGTATCGACAAATTTGCCGAAGTGAAGGTCGCCAACCTTTCGACAGGTATGAAACAGAAGGTGTCGATAGTAATATCGCTTGTGCACGACCCCGACATTATCATTTTCGATGAGCCGACCAACGGACTCGACGTGCTCACAGCGCGCGTGGTGACCGATTTCCTTCGCGAACTGCGCACAAAGGGCAAGACGATAATCTTGAGCACGCACATTTTCAGCCTTGTAGAGCAACTCTGCGACCGCGTGGGCGTGATAATCGACGGACGGATGGTTGCCTGCGGCTCGTTGAGCGATGTGTGCGCAGGACTGTCGCTTGAAGACAGATTTTTTGAACTTTATAAAGAGACGAAAGGAGAAGAAGAATGAAAAGCAATGTATTGACAATCATAAAGAAAGAGTTCAGCCGCGTCTTCAACGACCGACAACTAACTTTCACCACAATCATAATGCCTGGCCTTATCATTTACTTTGTTTACAGTTTGATGGGTGATGCGGCAAACAAAATGGCGCAATCCGACCGCGAGGAGAATATCTCGATGCAAGTTGAGAATCTGCCGCAGAGTATGGCGCAGGCGTTCAACTTGTTTGGCAATAATGTGGCTGTTGCCGAAGGCTCGTTCGGCGAGGCGGAGATTGCCGAACTGAAGGACAAAACCGTCAACCGAGTATTGGTGCGCTTCCCCGTTCAGTTCGACAGCATTGTCAACGCCTACGACCCGATGCAAGGCCAGTTGGCGCCCAATGTTGAGGTTTACTACAACTCGACAAACACCGCCACACAGCGCATATATTCGATGGTTTGCGGCGTTCTCGACAACTACGAGAAATCTATCAGCAACCGCTTCGACATTAACCGTGCCGACAGCGAGGAAATGCGCTTCAATCAGGCCGACGACGAGAAAGTCAGCGGTATGATATTGAGTAAAATCCTTCCGCTTCTGATTCTGATGATGGTCTTCAGCGGCGTGATGTCTATTGCGCAGACTTCGATAGCAGGCGAGAAAGAACGCGGCACAATCGCCACACTGCTCATTACGCCAATGCGGCGCGAGGAGTTGGCTTTGGGTAAGATTCTGTCGATAAGCGGCATAGGCCTTTTGAGCGCTCTTTCGAGTTTCATTGGCATTCTGCTATCGCTACCCAAACTAATCAGCGCAAACGGCGGTGGCGACTTGGTTTCGTTCAATTACGGCACATCCGATTTGGTGGTTCTTCTACTCGTAATTCTAACATCGGCACTCATTATGACAGCCGTTATTAGCCTTCTCTCTACAATCGCCAAAGATGTGCGCAACGCTGGCACCTTGTGTCTGCCAGTGATGTTCGGCATTATGTTTATATGTCTGATATCGATGTTCCAGAACAACGTGAGCGACAGCCTGTTATATGACATTATCCCGTTCTATAACTCGATAACCGTCCTGACGGCCTTGTTCCAGCACGAGATGCATATGATAAACGCCTTAGTTACCATTGGCGCTAACATCTTCTACACCGTCTTTGCCGTTTGGGTTCTGACCAAACTGTTTAACAACGAAAAGGTTATGTTTAGCAAATAAGGGGAGGAACATAAAAACATAAGTTTTTCAAATCAGCGCCGTAGATACAGTAACTACGGCGCTTTTTCATAATTTCGCCTTCGGATTTTAATGCAATACTAAGAAAATGAAGTATCGATACCAAACAGTTGGCACTTGCAGTCAACAAATTGATTTTGAGATTGATGATAACAATATTTTGAGCAACGTTCAGTTCTATGGCGGCTGCAATGGCAACTTGAATGGCATTGGTCGATTGGTTGAAGGTCAGCCGGTGGCCGATGTTATCAGTCGGCTTGAGGGCATTCCGTGCGGAATGAAAAGCACCTCGTGTCCCGACCAGTTGGCTACAGCGCTCAAAAAAGTGATGGCTAAACGTAACGCAAACGCTTGATTGTGAACGTGAAATAAAGAATGTTTAGAGTTTAAACAAACAGAGCCTCGGATTATCCGAGGCTCTGCTTTTGTTTTCGGGTTTCCGCAAATGAGCGGAAACAGGTTTTATTTCACCATTACGCGTTTGGCGGTGTTGCCTGTTTTGACAATGTAAAGGCCTGGACGATTAACGGTTATTGTCGTTGTAGAAGCGTGGCTTGCTGCATCTTTTTCAATCAAACCGCCCATTGCGTTGTACACAAATACTTCTTCGGTTGCGTTTTCTACAACAATTGTGTTGCCATGCGCCCAGATGTTGATTTCGGCAATCGCATTGTCGACAACTGCTGTTCCAGGCTCTGGTTCTTCTGGTTCTGGCGCCACAATCCAAATTGCAGTGAAGGTCATATCGTCAGTGACACCAGTTGTCGGAATAGCTGGCGACCAGCCGTCAAATATGTACCCTTCTCTGGTCGGGTCTTTGGGCGCAACAATTATTGAGTTGAACTCTACCGTCATTTTCGAGATAGTTGAGCCTCCTTGGGTATCGAAAGTGATGACGAAATTGTTTCTTTGCCACTGAGCCACAACGGTAGTGTCCTTGGCCGGCATGGTTTCGGGCAGCCCGGCCCAGCCATTGAATAGGTATCCGGATTTTACGGGAGCGGCAATGCTGTCAATTTTATCGTTGTATTTTACTTTTACCGATTGATACACAGTGTCTTCAACCATGTAAGTCAGCGTGTATTCGTTAATTTGCCAAACCGCGTCAACTGTCAAATCCTCAGCCGGCATTCTGGCAGGAACGGCCGGAGTCCAGCCCGTACAAGTGTAGCCGGTCTTGGTCGGTTTTTCGATAACTTTCACCGACAGACCAATTGTGTAGTCCAGTTTCTTGTAAACGCTGCTGTCGGCCTTGTAGGTTATTGAATATTTGTTGGTTTTGACATTGATTTTGAAAGTCTCTGACAAATCTTTAACCGACACCGTAACCGTTTTTTCGCCGATAGTATCGGTTGCAAAACCGCTTATCACGTAGTTGTTGATTTTGGCCGTCGAGCCGTCGCCGTAAGTTCCAGTAACAACCAATCCCTCACGGTCGATGCTTTCGCCCATAATGTATTCGGTTTTGGTTGGCGGAGTAAGCGAAATCGATTTCAAACTGTAGTCGAAGGTGGTGTCGGCTGCGTTCTCCATAAAGTTTCTGACGGAATCTGAATGATGTATTTTGGTGAATGTCAGATTGTTGAAATTCTTGTCGTTATAATATGCGTGCAGTGTTCCGCTCCAATTTTTGTCAACCTCGAAAGCGTAGCTTCCGTTGGCGTCGGTGGAGGTGAAATAGTCGTCATAACTCCAAACGCGATAAACCATGTTTTCGTCAGTTGAGTTATCATAACAATAACAAATATGGTTTTCATTTTCGTATTTGTCGGCTGTCAAGGCAATGTAATGCGTCTCATTTGGTGTCACTTCCAGCAAATCGTCAAATTTTATTTCAGTCCAGTCTGATGCTATTTGTGTATAGTTTATTGTGGCAAAACCAATCTCTTTCTTGTTTTTGTCTAAAATAGCAACTTTCAGATTCCCAGGATTTCCCTTTGAAAAAACATCAATATCCACTTTGGATATATACTGTTTTTGTGGAATAAAAGATTGTATTGTCGAGCCATTAGTTTTTATCCAGTAACCACTTCCAGAATCATCGGTATTTTCTTGGTCAACAGCCAATTCTGGCTTGTTTGATGCAACTGTTACCACAACACCTTCAACCGGAACAGAATCTGCGTCAAACACTTTTCCCGAAATCTCAACCACTGTAGTGCCCAACTGAATAATATCTTTATCAGTTTGATTACCAGCAATGTTGTCGAATGTTACAACATCGAAATCCTTGCTGCCTAAGAAAGCGCTTAGTTGCCCCGAACTGTATTTTTCGACAGGGAAGGTGTATTTGCCGTTGGCGTCGGTAGTGGTGAAATAATCGTTGGTGCCAAATACTTGGTAAGCCGGTTTGTCATTGTCGTCTATTTTGTAGTAGTAGCGATTGTCATCGTCTTTGAATGCCGACAGATTGATATAATATTTCTGTCCAGGCGTTACGGCCAAAGGTGCATCAAGTTCATAATCAATCCATTTGAAATAAGTTGCAAAATTGCTTTGAGGGAACTGCTTCTGTGCCAAAACTTTTTTATTATCGTCTAATATAGAGACGGTTAACACACCCGGTTCGCCTTTTAAGAAAACAGAAGCGTCAACTTTGGTTATAAATTTTTTTGAAGGAATGAAAGGAAAAGAAATGTCGTTGAAAGAATAACCGGAGTTTCTGCTGGATATGTTTTCGCAGTCAATTTCAGGCACGGGGATTGAATCGGCGGTTGTTACCACAGCGCTAGCCAGCGGAGTGCTGTCGGCGGCCATAACCTTGCCCGATATGGCGACATTTGCATCGGTAACGGCCACTTTCACTTCGGCCATACCTGCATCGTGCCAAAAATCGACATTGTATGTTTTTGCAATTTTGAACCGAGCCGGTGTTGTCACATAGCGGCCGTAGTGCGAATAGGAGCTGCTTGAGCTAAGGGTAAACGCACTGTCGCAGTAGGGGGCGACAATTGAGCTGTCGGCGTATTTGTAGTAGAATTCATATTCGCCAGGCTCAAGAGTAATAGCTTCGGCCTTGTATATCAGGTTATTACCTTCAGTTTTTACCATGCTGATTTTTTGCTCAGTCAGATTATCGACATCTCTGATATACAGATATTTAGGCGAAGACTGAATTTGCACGGCGTTTGTGTCGTCGGGTTGCAAAATCATTATGCGTATGTCGTCGTGATATTTTGTCGTAGTGAACCAACCGTTTGACGAACCGCCCCAGCCGAAATCGACATGATACTCAGCGCCGTTGTAGCCGTCTATCATAAAAGAGTGGCCGCCACCATCATCCGATACGCCGCTGATAATTATCGGCATACCTTTTTTAATGGCTTTTGCGATATAAGCGCTGTCATCAAATTCTTTAATGCTGAGTTTTTCGCCTTTATAACCGAAAATGTCTGTCATTGCAGCAAACTGCTTTGTGTCGTAGGTTGAGGTTGCGTTCAATCCCATTAGAGCTTTTTGTGCGAATGCTACACCCAGGAAGAATTTCGCTAATTCAGCATCATCGGTGCTAATCTTGCCAAAATCAGGGGTGTATGAGTATTTGTAAGTGTATTTAGTGCTGTCCAACGAAGTGAAGTATGGCGACACAATGGTGTCAGTTGCAGTTATGTCACTATGCATTTCATTTTCGCCTTCAACAATAATTGGCTTGCAGTACCGATAGTAATACAAAAGTTGTGACGAAGATACTGTGGAACAGCCGGTTAGAGTGTGTTCGCCATTGACGGTAGGGAACTCGTCGTTGTATGGTGAACCTTGGTCCCAAGCAGTGCGGAGCAGTGGGCCGTAAACCACAGTGTCGCCTTTGCTTGCGCTTCTACGGACGGCTTTTTTTGATGCCGTGGCGTAGTTTTCGAGCATAAACTCAAAAGCAGGCGGCAGGTTGTCGATGTCCAAAATGCCGTCGCCATGTCCTAAGACATAGTCGCCTGAGATAATTTGCCAACCGTCGGGGTATTGAACCACCTTGACATCGCGGTTGATGTACACAGTTTGCTGCGCGAAAGCGTTAATGCTGAAAAACGCAAAAAACAGCAGAGCAGCTAGTCGGAATTGTCTTTTTACATTCATAATCAGTACTTTTTAATTAAAAAATAGTTGCCAATAGATTGACAAATATAACAAACAATTGTTTGCAAAAGCAGCATCGCATAAAAAAGCTTTGGCTGTTGCCATTTTGAAAGAGATGTGTTTCTTTTGTCAAATTGATAATTATTACAATATGAAAACAATTGCAAAATCTCTACGCGATTCGAAAGCTGCCCGTTGGACGGCTCTCACAATAGTGTCGTTCACAATGATGTTCGGCTATTTCTTCACCGATGTTATGTCGCCACTTGAGCCGTTGCTCACGCTGGCAAAGGAGCAGGGCGGTCTGGGCTGGACAAGCGATGAATATGGCTTTTTCTCAGGCTCTTACGGCTTTTTCAATGTCTTTTTGCTGATGCTGTTCTTCGGTGGAATCATTCTCGATAAGTTCGGAATCCGCTTTACGGGCGTGTTGAGCACAGTGCTGATGTTTGCCGGCGCGCTCATCAAATGGTATGCTGTGGGGCATGAGTTTGGAGGCGAACTGTTTGGCTACAAGATGCAGGTTATCTGGGCTTGCCTTGGATTCGCCACTTTTGGTGTAGGATGCGAGATTGCCGGAATCACTGTCAGCAAGGTCATCGTCCGTTGGTTTACGGGCTACGAGTTGGCTCTGGCAATGGGTTTGCAGGTTGCGCTGGCGCGTATAGGGACGGCCGGTGCGTTGTCGTTTGCGTTGCCGTTTGCGCAAAAGATGGGCGGTGCGTCGTCGGCCGTAGGCTTGGGTGCGGCAATGCTCTGCATCGGAATGATAGCATTCATCGTCTATACCGTTATGGATAAGAAGCTCGATGCTTCGTGCGCTGTAAGCGAAACGGCTGACGATGAGGGCTTTAAACTGTCCGACATTAAGGTTGTGTTTACCAGTAAAGGATTCTGGCTTATTGCAACCCTCTGCTTGATGTTTTATGCCGGCGTGTTCCCGTTTCTGAAGTTTGCCACCAAACTGATGATTTCAAAATATGGTGTTTCGGAGAATATTGCAGGCTTGATACCGGCCATGCTGCCATTTGGCACAATCATCCTGACACCGCTTTTCGGCAGTCTATACGACCGTATCGGAAAAGGCGCAACACTTATGATAATTGGTTCGGTGCTGATGACTTTTGTTCACATTGTCTTTGCACTGCCAGGTATCGACGCATGGTGGCTGGCTGTTGCTGTCATTGTGATTCTGGGCGTGGCATTCGGTTTGGTGCCGTCGGCAATGTGGCCTTCGGTTCCAAAAATCATACCGATGCAATTGCTCGGAACAGCCTATGCCTTAATATTTTACATTCAGAATATCGGGTTGTCGTTGGTGCCAATCTTAATCGGAAAAGTCAATGGCGTCAATACCTACAATGGTGTCACTAACTACACGCCCTCAATGTTGATTTTTGCGGCATTTGGCCTTGTGGCAATCCTTCTTGCCTTGATGCTGAAACGCGAAGACGCCCGCAAAGGCTACGGACTTGAGAAACCGAATGTGGTGGAATAGATGGTGCTGGGTGTTAGGTATTGGGTGTTGGTGTTTTGTATGAAATTGTTTCAGCCCATTAGATTAGGATAAAGCCGAAAATCCTGAAAAGAGTAGGCGAGTTTTAGACAATCGGTATTATGGCTAGAGTATATAAAGGAGATTCAACGAGTTACAGCGACCAACTCTTCCGAATAGAGAATGGCCGAATCTATAAAGGCGACTCCACGAGCTATAGCGACCAACTTATGCGAGTTGATAACAGTAGGGTGTATAAGGGAGACTCTACGAGTTATAGTGACCAACTCTTGAGAATTGACAACGGCCGAATCTATAAAGGTGACTCTACAAGTTATAGCGACCAGCTTATGCGAGTTGATAACAATAGGGTGTATAAAGGAGACTCAACGAGTTACAGCGACCAACTTTTCAGAATTGACAATGGCAGAATCTATAAAGGCGATTCTACAAGTTATAGCGACCAGTTAATGAGAATTGAAGGTCCCGTGACTTTGCCCGAATTAGCTGCTATCTTATACGCTTACAATTATATGCGGTAGCATTAGACAACTATTTTGGTTATAAAGCGGCCTTTGCGGGTCGCTTTCTTTTTTGTGTGAGGAGTGTTGTCTGTACGGAAAATCTACCTGTTGATTTTCACGCCCAATTCGTTTGCAATCCGTTCTGCGGCAAAGTTTCCGTCTTTAACAAATGCGTATAAACGGCTAATACCCAATTCTTTTTGCGCCGATTCCTTCAGCCATTGGCATGCACGGCTGCCGATTTTTTTGTTCCAGAAGTCGGGGCCAATCCACAGCACAAGCTCGGCTTCGGTGTCGCTGATGTTGCGCAACCCGATGTTGCCAATCACATCTCCATAATAGATTATGGCAAAGTTGCTGTTGCTCTGTAGGTTATCGGCAACCCACACAAGAGCGTCGTCGTAGGTGAAAGGCGAGGGGAACCACGCGGGCATTTGGGCGGCAATCTGTTTGTTGTTCGAGTAGAACGCCAGAGAGCCTTCGTCACCGTTGCGGTATGGTCTGATAATCAAGTCGCTGCTTTCGTAAAACATAGCTTATTCTTTCCCGACGATAACTGTTGCCAATCGGTCAAAATCGAAGTATTTGTTGGCTGTGTCTTGCAAATCTTTGGCCGAAATTGTCTGAATAGTGTTTTGTAAATCAGTATAATAGCTCATGTCAATGCCATATGCTACAGTTTTGTATATCTGGTCGAAACTGAGCAGCGGACCGTCGAATTGCTGTATCAGTTCGCCGGTCATATAGTTGCGCACCAAGTTCAGCTCTTCGTTGCTAATAGGCTCATCTTTAAGTCGTTGCATTTCCTTCTTTATCTCATCGACAACTTGCAGGGCAAACCCGGCTTTCACTTCGCTTGCAATGCGCAGCAGTCCGGCTTGTTTGTACATCACAATGGTCGACGAAATGCCGTAGGTGTAACCTTTTTCTTCGCGGATGTTCGACATCAGGCGTGAGCCGAAATAGCCGCCCAAAACGGTCAGCAGAATGTGCAGCCGTATGTAGTCGGGGTGTTGCATTTTTATTGTGCTGCAACCCATGCGCAGACTTGTTTGTACGGCCGTATCCTTTATGATTATCAATGGTTTGATACTTGCCGTTCCGCCAATTTCAACGTTGTCGGCAATCACTTTTTTACCGGTTTTCATCTGCCCGATAGTCGATTCAATGGTTTTCATCACATCGTTGGTGATGTAACCGACAATTATCAGTTGGCAATTGTTTGAATTATAATGCTTTGTGTGAAAGTCGCGGAGTGAGTCGACAGTCAGTTTGTCGAAGTCTGACAGTTGTGCGCTCCGTGAGTATGGGTGGTTTGCAAACGTCTGATTCATAAGGGCTTCCTTGGCCAGAATCTTAGTGCTTTCGTGGTCTTCGGTCCACTTATATTTCTGATTGGCAACGGCTATCTTTAATTCTGACTCGGGGAAAACGCTCTCGCTTATTATCTCGCAAAACAACGGCAGCAGTTTGTCTGCGTATTTGTTGAGGCAGAAAAGGCTGATGTTGGCGTAGTCGGGATTGCAACTTGTCTGAATTTCAGCGCCATAGAAGTCAAAGGTGTCGGCTATTTGTTGTGCGGTGTGGTTCCTAGTGCCACAAGTCAGCATGTTGTTGGTGAACGAACCAACCAATTTCTGGTTTGAATATAGCGCTCCAGCGTTGAAAGTCAGGTGCATATAGACAAACTCCTGTGAGCCGCCGCTCAATGCGCTGTAAGGTATGCCGTTTCCTAAAAATCCTTTTTCGAGTTTGGGTATATTGATGTTTGTAATTTGTTGTATTACAGGAGGATTCTTTCTATTTAAAGTTTCCATTATTTGTCGTTTTGCGCTGATTTGTAATAAATTGTCGAACTGTTGCTAGCGGTGAACATCTCTTTTGCGGTTTTCTCAATGTCATCGCGAGTAATGTTCTGATAGTTAATGATATCGGTGTTCGCAAGATTGGCGTCGCCCAGCATCTCGTAGTAGGCGAGCGAGATAGCTTTGTTCAGCACGTTTACTTCCGAAATCTCTTTGGTCATCTCTATTTTGTTCTTCACCTTTGTCAGTTCATCTTCCGAAACCGGGTCTTTCCAGATATTCTCTAACTCGTTGATAATACATTTGTTAGCTTCTTCGAACGATACACCTTCGGCGGGGAATCCTTCGACAAAGAACAGTCCTGGGTCGTTGCTGCCTAAAATGTAAGCGCTTATGCTTGTAAATTTATTTTGTTGTTTTACAAGTCGTTGTGTCAACCTTGATGATTCGCCGTTCGATAAGATGTCCGAAATCAGGTCGCTTGCATAGTAGTTTTTGCTCAGACGGTCGCCCATGTGGTATGCCTTGTATATGGCATTGAGCGGCACATTGCGTTCAATTTCAAGCTCTTGCGGGATTTTTTGCTTTGGCTCCACAGGCAGCTCGTTTTTTACAGTGTTGCGGCGCGGAATGGGTCCGAACCACTTCTCCGCCAACTCTTTAATCCGTTTTGTCTCAACATCGCCGGCAACCACCAGAATGGCGTTGTTCGGCGCATAGAAATTGAAATAGAAATCTTTGATTTCCTGTAGTTTGGCGTATTCAATGTGCATCGTGTTTTTTCCTATTGTCGGCCACATATAGGGGTGAACGTGATAGGCCAGCCGGTGCATAATGAGTCGCCAATCGGCGTAAGGCTTGTTCAGATAGCGTTGGTTAAATTCCTCAATAACTACGCCTTTCTGAATTTTGAGTTTTTCTTCAGAAAAATCAAGTTCCAGCATTCGGTCCGATTCAAGCCAGAATGCCGTCTCTATGTTCTCTTTTGGCAGAGTTATGTAGTAGTTTGTGAAATCGCTGTTGGTGAAAGCGTTGTTTTCGCCGCTTGCAAGCTGAATGTGCTTGTCGTAGTCGCTAATGTTTATCGACCCTTCAAACATCAGATGTTCAAATAGATGCGCCAGTCCCGTACGGTCAGGATTCTCGTTGCGCGAGCCCACTTTGTACAAGACATTGAAAGCGACAATTGGCGTCGTTTTATCTTGATGCACAATTACTTGCAATCCGTTTTTGAGTTGAAACCTATCAAATTTTATCATAAACAAATCTTTATGTGCAAAGCTATTCATTTAATGTCGTTTTACAATGTAATTCATATTTTATTGTTATCTTGCTGATACATAAATAAAACTGATTTTAAGCATCTTTTCTGTTTTTTTGTCGCCTTGTCCAATTTTGGAAGTCGCCTTATCTTTGCCGTATGAAACAATGGCTTTTTCTGCTTATCGCGATGCTTGCTTTAGTGCAGCCGGTACGGGCTCAATCGGGCTTGTCGGTCAAGCCGTTGTCGATGCGGAAGGCGATGCCTAATATTCAGCAAATCAGTCAGTTGCCTGCGCGCTCACAGCTCTCGGAAGCAATCGCCGCTGCCAATGCCGACGATTTTGCGGTTCCCCTTGCCACCGATTTTAATCCTTGTAATAGTGGTGAGTGGCATTCGGTTGACAATCAGCGAGTTTGGCGACTCGCAATTGCTTCGCACAACGCTCTTTCGCTGAACCTTATTTTTACCGATTTCAATATCCCTTGCGGCGCCGGTCTTTACATTTACAGCATCGATTCAGCGCGGCCAGCCTTGCATTACACATCCGACGATAATGCGCCGGTTCTGCCCACTCCGCTAATCTCAGGCGATGTGGTTGTCGTTGAATATAATGAGCCGGATAGTGCTGATTTTCAAGGATTCTTCAATATTGTGCAAGTGGCGCATGGCTTTAGGAATGTTTTATTGAAGCAAGATGCTGAAAATAAGCACGATTGCTATGTAAATGCCGACGACGAATCGGTTGCCGAATGGAGCGACACGCGGCGCTCGGTTTGCAAAATCCTGATTGGTGGAACAACTTTTTGCACCGGAGTGCTGCTGAACACGGCCAATGGCTCGTTTTTGCCATATGTGCTGACCGCGCGGCATTGCATTAATACCGACAAACAGGCGCAAAACAGCATTTTTTATTTTAATTACGAATCGTCCGATTCCCTTGACAATCATATTGTTGGCGCTGAAATTGTGGCAATGAAGGACAATGACGACGGTTATCTCGATTTCGCTTTGTTGAAACTGAGTAGCTCCATTCCCGACGATTTCAATGTCTATTATGCTGGTTGGGATTATTCTGATATTCAGCCTGTTGGAGCGGTCTGCATTCATCATCCCAATGGCGATGTAAAAAAAATATCGGTTGACACCGACACTTTGAGGTCGGCTTCGTACAGGTTGTTCGATACCGATTCGTTCTGGAATGTCGAGGAGTGGGAGAGTGGTGCAACCGAGGTTGGCTCGTCGGGCGCGCCGTTGTTCAATGCCGCGCATCGTGTTGTGGGTATTTTGTCTGGAGGCGATTCCGATTGCGATTACCCGATGAACGATTATTTTCAGAAATTTTCGGTTTGTTATAATCGCTATCAGGATGAAAATCTGCAACTTGCACATTGGCTTAATCCCGCTGGTGCCAATGTCTTGGCTATCGACGGCTCATATATGGTTAAAAGCGGATTACCGCTAAAAAAACAGTCGGCCGATTGTTCCGTTTATCCCAATCCGGTACATTCCAAATTGTTTCTGTCGACTGAAAATGAGATTGTTGAGAAAGTTGAAATCAGCGATTTGGCAGGAAGAGTTTTTCTTCAAAAGACAAAAATAGGACAAACGACGGTTGATGTGTCGGTACTGTCGCAGGGTGTCTATGTCTGCCGTATCGGTTTTGTCAGTGGAAACGATTATAAATGTTTGATAATTAAAGAATAAGCAATGATAAAAGGTGTCGTTTTCGATTTTAATGGAACAATGTTTCTCGACTCGCCGCTGCACGAGCGTGCATGGATTGAAATGGCTCAGAAAATCCGTCGCAAACCGCTTGGAGTCGAGGAGTTTTATCAGAATCTGCAGGGGAGGACCAATCTGCAAATAATAACATATCTGCTTGGTCGTCAGCCTTCTGATGAGGAGCTTCAACAGATAACCGAGGAGAAGGAACTGCTTTACCGCACACGCTGTTCGGCTCCCGACGGCCTTCACATGCTGGCTCCGGGTGTCGAGGATTTCCTCAATCAGCTTGCGCCTACCGGCATTCCGTTCACCATTGCCACGGGCTCATATCTGCCTAATGTTCAGTTCTATTTCAGTCATTTGCATCTTGAAAAATGGTTCCGTTTTGATAATGTGATTTACGATGACGGCACTTATCCTGGCAAGCCTTCGCCCGATATTTTTTTGAAAGCTGCCGCAAAACTGAATGTGCAGCCTGCTGATTGTCTGGTTTTTGAAGATTCATATGCAGGCATTCGTTCGGCAGTGTCGGCTGGCATTGGGCGCATTGTAACTGTCGAGCCCTTGCTTGACGCCGAAAAAGTGGCGCAGATAGGCTTCGTTTATGCCATGAAGCCGGGTTTCACCGCTGTCGGCATCGACATTTTGAAATAGTTGCAAAGGGTGTCTTGCGTTGTTCATATCAAGTTGATTAAAAGGATTGGGCGGCATTTGCCGACAAAAGGTCGGTGTCTATATTTGTAAAAACGAGTGGAAATGCAGAGACAAGACCCCAAGTTGCGGCGCACACACAAGATTACCATAATGCTTAACGACTACGAAGCTGCAGCGTTCGACAGATTTTGTAAGCGATATAAGGTGGCCAATCGTGCGAAAATTGTGCGCGAGGCCATTATTAGTAAGGTTCATGCCGACATTGACCGTAACTATCCGACACTTTTCGACCAGGCGGAACTAGACAAACTCTAAAATCGATGCCGGGTGTTTGTGTCTAAAAAAGGTTATTTTTAAACCGACAAAACATATTAATTATGGCGAATTTCTCTGATTTGGTTCAAATGCGGTATTCGTGCCGCAATTATCTTCCAACTAAAATTGATAATTCATTAATAGCGCAAGTGCTTGAAACAGCACATTTTGCGCCGTCGGCAACTAATGCGCAGCCGTGGCGGGTACTGGTATTGAATACGTCCGAGAGTCTTGCCAAGGCACGTCAGGCCTATAATCGAGAATGGTTTGCCACAGCACCGGCGGTTTTGCTCATCTGCGCCCAAACCGACAAGGCATGGACTCGCTCCGACGGCAAGAACCATGCCGACATTGACATTGCAATTCTTGCTGACCACATCACGCTTGCAGCCGCTGATATGGGGCTTGCCACTTGCTGGGTATGCAATTTTGACGCGAAACTTATTTCGGAGCTTTTCAGCCTCGATGTCAACTGCAAACCATTGGTTCTGTTGCCGATAGGTGTTCCGGCAACGGATGAGATTCCCCCCAAAAAACGCCTTGCCCTTGATGATTTTGTGACTTATATCTGATTGTTATGCGCGAATTTGAGTTAAAACCGATGCCTGACGGCTCAGAGCCGTTTATCGAGCTTAACAAACTTATTAAGTTGCTGCGTATCAGCGAGAGTGGGGCTCAGGCCAATCAGTTTGTCGAAGACGGAATTGTGAAGCTGAACGGACAGACCGAGAGCCGCAAGCGCGCCAAGTTGCGCCACGGCGATGTTGTCGAGGTTCTGGGAAATGTTATAAAGATTGTGTAAGTTTGGAACGATATTTTTGTTTCGACATTAAAATTATTCGTTATGAAAATCACTAAACTGAACAGTATCATTGTTTTAGCTGCTGCGCTTTTTGCCTCGTGCACCGAGCAGGTCGATGTTGATATGCACACAACTATCAATAGCGACGGAAGTTGCACTCGCATAGTAAGTTACAATAGTGTTATGTCGAAAGAAATGCGCGATTCGCTATGGACCGACAGCACAAAACGTAAGGCGCAACCTGTTCCTGAATGTCTGGAAATCAAAGGCTATAGCTATCAACTTACCACAGTTGGCAATGGCGACAAGGTGACAACCACGTTGGACCACCGCTACGATAATGTGGCGCAAATGACTGAGGATATGCCTTTGCAGCTCAATGGTCAGCAACTGCGTGCCACCTCGACGTTTGAGAAGCGTTTCCGCTGGTTTTACACCGAATACACTTTTACTGAGGTTTTTGCCTGTATATCAGACAATTTCAAGTTGCCTGTCACCGATTATGCTGATGATGAGATTGTAGGTTTTTGGTTTACAGGATATCCAAATCTATTGGAAGGACTAAGTGGGGCAGAGGCCGCTGATGAAATCAACCGCATTGAGCCTTCTATCAGCAAGTGGCTGCAAGACAATATCTTTCAGTTGAATTTCGAATTCATTGTCAATCATTACGACTCTATTGTCAATCCGCCCGTCAGCCTGTCGCAGTTTGTTGAGCGCAGGAGCGAACTTGAGGAGTATATTATGCAATCGGGCGACATTCTGCTCGCCGACCACCGCAAGCTCTTCAAAGATTTTTTCCATTCCGATGCCTTTGCAGTCTTCTTTACCGACACGCCATCGGGTAAAGAATTGGAACGAGCGAATGTTAAATTATTGAATATATTTAATTTATCAGCATCATATACGATTACAATGCCAGGCCGAATTATTGATGCCGGAACGGGCTATTGCCAGAATGACACTGTTTTCTACCAGTTGACGGGCGAGCGGCTCATTCCGCACGATTATACCATTACGGCCACCTCGCGAGATGTCAACACTTGGCCGAATATTGTTACGATGCTCGCGGTCATAGTCCTGATAGTTTATTCGATTAGAAGGAAGAAATGACACGTTTTTAAACTTGATGAAAATGAAAAGATTAGCATTACTACTCACAGTTTGCCTTGCGTTTTTTGGATGCAAACAAAAGCCAGTTGACGGCGCACAGCTCTTGAAGATACTCAACGACGAGAATCTCTCGCTCGTAGTCAGCAATAACGACAGCATCAGCCGTCATGCCAGTCCGCGCGTCGATGACCTTATGCGGATTGTAACCACCGAGCCTGAACGCCTTAAAGGCGCCGTTGTGGCCGACAAAAAAGTGGGCAATGCGGCAGCCTCACTGCTTGCCTTGGGCGGTGTGAGCGAAGTGCATACCAACTATGCAACACAATCGGCCAAACGCATTCTTGAACAAGCCGGCGTCAAATTGGTGTATGCCAGCGAAGGCGATTTCATTTTCAACAATGACAGCACCGGCCAGTGCCCGATGGATTCAACGCTCAACGGCATTGCCGACCACAATGAAGGTTTCGCTCGGCTGAAAGAGAAGTTCTACAACAAGTAGGTTTGATACCTAATTAGCACTAATTCATTCTTTTTACAGCCGGTTTTTCGCAAGTAAAAAAGGCCGCCACAAGCAGAGGTGACCTTTCTTTTTGTTAACGTACTATTGGCTATCTATTCCTCTCTCAACCGTTTAGCCGCCTCTACAAGGTTTTTAAGGCTTGCCGTTGTCTCCTCCACACCGCGGGTTTTGAGGCCGCAGTCGGGATTCACCCACACGTTCTCCTTGTCAACTTTGCCGATTATCTTGTGCAGTGCGTCTACAATCTCGTTCACCGACGGCACGCGCGGCGAGTGGATATCGTACACACCAGGACCCACCTGCGTTTGGAAATCGGTGGCCTTGAGCGCATCGAGCAACTTCAGGTCAGAGCGGCTTGCCTCGAAGGTGATGACGTCGGCGTCCATTGCATCAATATCTTTAATTATATCGCCGAACTCGCTGTAACACATATGAGTATGAATCTGCGTCTCGGGTTTCACTTTGGCGTGAACGAGCCTGAAGGCAGGAATGGCCCAGTCGAGATACTCGCTATGCCAGTCGCTGCGGCGCAGAGGCAGTTTTTCGCGCAGAGCGGCTTCGTCAATCTGGATAATGCGGATGCCGTTGCGTTCAAGGTCGAGCACCTCGTCGCGGATGGCTAGACCGATTTGCTGTGCCTGCTCCTTCAGCGACACATCCTCACGCGGGAACGACCAGTTTAGAATGGTGACAGGTCCCGTGAGCATACCCTTTACAGGTTTCTTTGTCTCGCTTTGCGCGAAAACCGACCACTCAACCGTGATGGGCGCCGTGCGGCTGATGTCGCCCCACACCACAGGCGGCTTCACGCAACGGGTGCCGTAGCTTTGCACCCACGCGTTTTGCGTGAAGATGAATCCGTCGAGATTGTTGCCGAAATACTCCACCATATCGTTTCGCTCAAACTCGCCGTGAACCAGCACATCAAGCCCCAGGCTCTCTTGCAGGGCGATGCATTCGGCAATCTTGCGGCGGTTGAAGTCGCGGTATTGGTCAACCGAAATCTTTCCGTTTTTGAATGCGGCACGGTTGGAACGAACGTCGGCTGTCTGCGGGAATGAACCGATGGTTGTTGTGGGGAACGGCGGCAGATTGAAAACTCCCTTCTGAATTTTCTTGCGCTCGGCACGCGCAGGCTGGCGATTGAAATCGCTGTTGCTTAGTGCTTTAAGCTCCTGCTGCACAGCAGCCTTTTTCTCGACGCGCTCGCTGGCGAAAAGTGCTTTGTTTTGTTCCAATGCCGATGCGTTAGCGGTTGCTATCTCGTTGAGTTCCACCAGTTTCTCTTCGGCAAAAGCTAGATGTTGTTTGATGCTGTCCGATAGTTCAGTTTCGGCCTCAACCGAGTACGGCACGTGCAGCAGCGAACACGATGTTGCCACCACAACACGCTGTGCGTCAACCGTTTTTTCAATTTCGGCCAGAAATTGGTTTTTCTGCTCATAGTTGCTCCGCCAGATGTTCTTGCCGCTCACAACGCCGGCAAAAAGGATGGTGTTTTTCGGGAAACCGCTCTTCAGCAGCTCCAGCGACCGCTTGCCTTCAACAAAGTCAAGGCCGATGCCATCGAGGTTCAGCGATGTCAGCTCGGCATACACGTCGCGCACGTCGCCAAAATAAGTCTGCACGGCAATTTTGAGCCGAGTCTCGGTATGTATTTTAGTGGTTAAGTTGTTGTAAATCTTGACAAAAAGTTGCTTTTCAGCCTCGTCCATATCCAGAACGAGAGCAGGTTCGGCAATCGAAAGCCATTCGGCGCCAGCCTTGTCGAGTTGTGCGGCTAACTGCGCGTAGGCATTCACTGCATCGGCGACAAAATCGTCAGCCTTCAGGCTGCCCTCATATCGCGCCAGACGCAAAAAGGTATAAATGCCTATAAGGCTCGGAACTGTCTGTATGCCAGCGACTTTTGCCTCGTTGTACTCTGCTAGCGGCTTCGGGTTTGCAGCAAGCGCGATGGTCGTCTGGCCGTCAATCTGCGGCACAATGTAGTGGTAGTTGGTGTTGAACCACTTTTTCATTGGCAACGCTTTCACGTCGCCCGCAGCGCCCTGATAGCCGTGCGCCACAGCGAAATATGTCTCCAAATCGCTTAAATTCAGTTGTTTGTACCTTGCCGGGATAACGTTGAGCAGAAAAGCCGTGTCGAGCAGATTGTCGTAGAACGAAAAATCGTTCGACGGTATGAACCCGATGCCTGCCTCACGCTGCTTCTGCCAGCCGTAAAGGCGGATGTCAGCGGCTGTTTTTTCGAGCTCTGCTGCCCCGATTTCGCCTTTGAAGAACTTCTCACTCGCAAATTTCAGTTCGCGCTTTTTCCCGATTCGTGGGAATCCGATAACGGATGTCTTTTTCGTTGTCATATCAGTAAAATTTTGTTTGCCGCAAAAGTCTGTGATATTTTGGTATTGGGAAAATACTTATTTTTGTGCATTGGCAATAGTTTTTATCTATGGCGACTACACCGCCAAATGAAATGAATTGTTTTTGCCACGGAATCCCGATAAATATCGGGAACAGAAAACACGGAACTTTTTCCGTGATTTCCGTGTGTTCAGTGGTTAGTAAAATATCAGCAATATGACACTACAACAATTGAAATACGTGGTTGCCGTGGCCGACACGCGCAACATTACCGAAGCCGCACGGCGCGTCTTCATTTCGCAGCCAAGCCTGACGGCCGCCATCCAAGACCTTGAAAATGAGATGAATCTGGTGATTTTCAATCGCACCAACAAGGGCGTGACTATCACCAACGAGGGCGACGAGTTTCTGTCGTACGCGCGCCAGGTGCTTGAGCAGGCCGCCTTGCTTGAGGACCGCTACAAAGGCAATGTGGGTGGAAATACCATATTTTCAGTAAGTTGCCAGCACTACTCTTTTGCTGTGAACGCATTCGTGGATGTCATCCGAAAGTTCGGCGGCCCGAGCTACGATTTCACATTGCGCGAGACGCAGACAAACGAGATTATCGACGATGTGGCCAAGATGAAAAGCGAGATAGGCGTGCTCTATATCAGCGACAAAAACGAGAAGGTGGTCAGCAAACTTCTGCAAAAGAGCAACCTGGCGTTTGAGCCGCTATTCACCACACCGCTGCACGTGTTTATGTCGGCCAAGAACCCGCTTGCCGCCAAGGAGCAAATCACCCTCGACGACCTGAAGCCTTTCCCCTACCTGACTTACGAGCAGGGCGACTTCAACTCGTTTTACTTTGCCGAGGAGCCACTCACAGCCATCGACTTCGACTGCCCGCGCAACATCAAGGTTCGCGACCGCGCCACACTCTTCAACCTGATTATCGGCCTTAACGGCTACACAATTTGTTCGGGTGTCATCAGCCACCGCCTCAACGGGCGCAACATTATTGCCCGTCGCCTCGCCGTCACCGACAAAATGACCGTCGGTGTTGTTACCCGAAAAGGCGTTTCGCTTTCGCGATATGGAAGGGCGTACATTGCGGCGATACGGAAGCATTGCAAATAATCGTTTAGCACAGGCGACTAGAATTCCAAAATTCCGTATTCTCCTTGCGTTTTTCGACAAGTAGGCATAGATAACGCGCTCATTTGATTAATCAATGGCGCGTTTTTTTATTTCAAAATCTTGATAATCTGTTTTTCCGATGCTTCGGGAACCACGCTCCGGAAGTGTTCGAAAATGCGTTCGAATGACTCTTCGGGCGAACAGTCACATTTGCACGATTCCAAGCCGTAGAGCTGTTCGGGTGTTGTGAGCAGCGACCAGCCCCAACCATATTCGTGTCCGTGCCGGTCGGTGGGATAGACAAAATCTTCGGTGACAATGCGGCAAGCCATCTGCAGGCGTGTGACGTAACCGTCGAACGTGCTGCGCATCTTTGGTCCGGTGAAACCGCAGGCGGCGCGAAGCTCACGGGTAATCAAACTGCCCTGTTCCTGCAGGGTGAAAAGTATGGCTTCTTCAATAGTACCTTCGGCGGGTTGCGGATGCCGGCCGCGGCGATAGTTGCAGAAATCGGGCCACCACTTGCGGCTGACGAATCCGGCCTTGCCGGCAAAAAACTTGCCATAGACCGTGCTGCCGTCCGTCACAATTGAGCCTTTCCATTTCCACAACGGCCATTCCCAACCACCGTCGGGCGAAGGCGAAAAGCGGCACTCGTCGCTCACAATCTCCTCGGCCGAATAGCCACGGATGCCGCTGTCGAGCAATGGCAGGAATCCAACCTGTTGAATAAACTCTATCAGTTGCGCTTGATTATGAATATCTTGACGATTGTTACGCATCTTCAATTGATTAGACCGATTGCGCAAAACAGAATCGATTCAGGTTCTTACTTCTTCGACGTTCATAAACTATTTGTATTCAATATTCTATCAACCTTCCGTTGGCGTTCCAATCGCCGAAAAGGTTGCCTTTGCGGAAATCGACGCGAGTGGTTATGTTGGGAATGTTTGGCATTATGGTGTGGTGTTTTTCTATTTGTCGCTGTTTTTTAGCATTTTCATAAGTGCTTTCCAGCGCTTGACAATATGCCACACCGAAAGTGCAATCAGCGCCACCGCAAGCCAGAAATGAATGCTGCCGACAGCGGAATTCGGACCTTCGATTACAAACAAAAGCACCAACCCAGTTATGGCGATTATCGGAAATGCCACCGAAATCAGTGCGGTTGTCGGACTTTTGGCACCCAAGCCGTTGGAAAACAAACTTTTATACCAAGGCCAATGGTTGCAGATATGATAAATGCCGAACCCGAGAAACAAGGGCAACGCAACAACGTGCGCCAACGCCCATTTTTCCCAAACCTCGTGCGGCGTGTCGAACCCCGCAAAGTAAAGCCCAAGGCCAGTTACAGCCGACGCCACAAAGATTGGAATCAGTGCCAAATCGGTAATCAGGCCACCTCTGTTATTGCCCCGTTTTCGCATAGTTTCACGCATTTTTTGCAGCCGACGCAGTTGTCGGGATTTTTGACATAAATGTGCTTGTGAAGGCCCAGAATGTTGATTTTGCCGAACACCTGTTGGGCGCAATTCTCAAAGCATTTCCAACACGCCTTGCAGATTTCGCGGTCAACCGCAATGTATTTTGTATCAAACTGTTTCATAGCATTTTAATAATGGCAAATATACGAATTTCCCGTTTGGTTTAGACGGTTTTCGGAAAGAATTACCCGAATTTTGGGATTTGCTTACGCCGCCCTGTATTCTGTTGGTGTCTTGCCCGTTTTGCGTTTGAAGAAGCGGACAAAATGTTGCGGATAACCGAAGCCCAGACGGTCGGCCACTTGAGCAATGCTTAACGTCTGACT
>JAFYYJ010000122.1 GCA_017557605.1 Salinivirgaceae bacterium | reverse complement strand
TCTTGATTCAGGCATTAATGCAAAACAATATCAAATTCTATTAATTAAGAAAGCTGCTGGCGGGAAGTGGTATTCAATCGCCAACAGCTTCAATCACAGTAAACTTAAATATCGAATAACTATGATGTCACGTAAAAAATCATCAGGTTGGACAATGGTCAAGGCACTGTATGTCCTACCGATTGCGGCCTTTGCGGCTATTGCTTTCGCGAATTGCTCAAAAACCGAAGGCGAAGGTAATAAAAATCTTACAGATTTACTCACCGATGAGCAATACCAACGACTTGTTGATGCTGCAAGAGAAAATGGTTTTCAAAGCGGTGAAATACCGTTTGTTAATGAAAATGGGGAATTGAAAACATTGTATTTGCACTCCGATGGAACATTAACCCAAATAACTAAGGATGAGCCCAAAATGGAGAAAGCGGCTGAAGATT
Organism: Salinivirgaceae bacterium; assembly: GCA_017557605.1. Lineage (GTDB taxonomy): Bacteria > Bacteroidota > Bacteroidia > Bacteroidales > SZUA-534 > RUG13583. The sequence continues at coordinate 65,855 of JAFYYJ010000122.1, read as the reverse complement.
ATAAGGTTCTGCCTAATTTCTCGAAAGATATTTTCCTTGTCGTTGAAGAAATGCCGGAATTTCCGGGTGGTGATTTAGAAATGCGCAAATTTATTGCTATGAATGTTCAATATCCCGAAGAAGCAAAGGAAGAAAAGATTTCGGGCAAAGTATTTGTTCAGTTTGTAGTAAACGAAGAAGGCAATGTTGAAAATGTTGGAATAGCCAGAAGCGTTGACCCATTTCTCGATAAAGCCGCAATGGATGCTGTTAAATCGATGCCGCAATGGAAACCTGGAAAGCAAAGCGGTAAAAACGTTAAGGTTGGTTTCGTAGTTCCAATCAATTTCCAAATCAAATAAATAACCAATTTGTTTTGCAACAATGCACACGAGGCTCGCTTCGGCGGGCCTTCGTTTTAAAAATAAAACAACTAACTATTAAACCACACAACTAACCATTATGAAAAACTTTTTCCTGACAGTCACAATTCTGGCGGCAACGCTGGCAACTTATGGCCAGCCAATGTCGCGCGATGCGGCTGCACTTGTGGCCCGCGGCGATTCGTGCATGCTGATGAACGACACTTATAACTCGATGCTCTGCTACGAGCAAGCCAATCAGTTGGGCCGTAACGATACGGTGATGCACAAGCTGGCTCAGTGCTATTTCAAGCGCGGGCAGTATGTCAAATGTCTTGCACTGACCGATACGCTTATGGCAGATACGATTCTGTATCAGCATATTAAACTGCGCTACAACTGCCTTCAGAAGATGGATGCTGATGATTCGCTGCGGATTGATTGTGCGCAGAGGCTCGTGTCAATCAACCCCATGGATGCCGCCGTGGTGGCCGACATTGCAACCTATTACAACGGCAAGCAGTTGGCCGACACTGCGCTGTCATACTGCCGCACCTACTACGCTCTTGATTCGACTAATCAGCAGGTTAACAAGCAGATGGCACGGGCTCTGTTCATCAAAAAAGATTATTATCCCGCTCTCGACCTTTTCCTCGATGCATACCGAAACGGTGACGAGAGTCCAGCATTGCTCTTTTACATCGGCCGCACCTATGAGTGTTGCAGCAATTTCGAAAAAGCGCATGATTTTATGCTGATGGCCGCCGAAAAGTCGTCATTTGCGAGTTTGCCCATTGTGAAGGCGCTGGCACGGGTGTCGAACAATTCCGAGTATCGCGATGATGTGCTCAACTACACACAGATGGCTTTCGAGTTATGCCAGGCAGATTCGGCTTCGATGGCGGAAGTTTATGACATTCAGGCAAAGTTCTACGAGGCATATTTTTACCATTATTGCAGCACCGACTATCAGAAAGCCCGCACTTGTGTGGCCAATCAGGTGCGAACGCTAAAATCGGCGTTGAGCTACGAGCCGACAATCACCCGCCAATATAATATGGCTATTGCCTATGGCCGGATGCACGACCGTGATAATGAGCGTCTTTGGCTGCAAAAAATCAAAAAGTCCGACTCGCCTCGCACTAAGGCTAACCGTAGCATCTTCGAGTATGTCGACTATCGTCTCGACAAACTGAAAGAGGATGAGTTTTTCGAAGGCGGAAAAAAGTCTGACGGCAGCGTTGAAATTGTTAAGGTTGAGGATTGAGGTGTGTGGCTTAATAGGTTGAAAGTTTAGCGTTTAGAATTACAGACAATAATTAAAAAGAGAGGGAATTTACATTCTCTCTTTTTTTGTTTTCACACTTTTTCAAAACTTCCACCTAACCTGAAACTTGAATTCAGTGCGGTGGTTGGCGTCAATCATATTAGGCGAGGTGCCAATGGTCTCTTTGTCGGCGTACCAGATGCGCGACGCCTTTGCCCAAATGGTCAGATTTTTGGCGGGCGACCACGTGGCGAGCAGATAGGTGCGAGTGCCGCGACCGTACATCATTGGAATCGAATAGGCGTAGAGCACGTCGCTCTCGTATGCGTAGACGCGTGAGTTATAGGTTGTTTCGAATATCGCGTAGCGCACCGACAGACTCAACGGAAAACGGAACGGCGAGCAGGCCACATCTTGATAGAGCAGACAGCCGGTTTCGGTGTCGGCGTTGCCGTTTTTGTAGCCCGACAGTTCGATGCGGCTTTTCAGTTGCCAGCGCTGATTTATGGCGTAGTTCAGGTGGTAGCGCACGGTCCAGCGCGAGAGGTCGGCCAGCGGTTGGATTTTGCCGTCTTCAGTAGAGCCTTGCGTCTGCGTGGTTTCGTATTTTACTTTCCAAATCATTGATGTTGAACGATTTGCTGCAAATTCGGCTTGTGCCAGAAAATCGTTGCCGCGCGACGGGGCGTTCAGTCCGTATTTTATCCACGGGAAGCGGTAGATGTCGTAGTAAGCCGATAATTTCCAACGTTTTATGGGTGTTGCTTCGATGCCGAAAAAGAACCCTTCTTCGTTCTGCGTCTTTCCGCCTTCGGCAAAACCGCCCGCGTATTGCGCCTGATAGTCACGGCCGTAGTTGCGGTAGAGCACCGATGCCCGAAGGCCCGGCGCAAGGCTCATCAGTGAGCCGAAAACCATCGCCCGCCCGCCGTTGGCCGACATCGCGTACTCACCAAACAAGTAGAGCGCGCTGAACGAATATTGCGCGTCGATGCTGACATTCATATTCTTACGACCGTCGAAATCGAACTTGTAGAGCGGCGTCTCGCGTTTCACAAAATCCTTGTCGTACTGATAGCCCAAACCGGTTGCCCCGATTCGCAGATTGTTGTGGTTGTAGTTGATGTTGGCGCCCCAAATGCTCTCTGTAACAGCGTCTTCCTTCTCAATCTGTTTTGGTGTGGCGTGCAGTCCGACGGTGCCGAACGATGTGAATCCGGCTTCTTCTGCCGCGGCCGTGTCCTGACTTGCAAGTGTGGCGTCAATCTTCTTGTGCGAGCCGAAAACGGTGGCTCTGAACTGCCCGAATTTGAGTGTGGTGGCCACGCCGCGGTAGAAAAGGTTCTCATCGGCCGACGAGTATTTACGGATGCCCGCGCCCTTTTTGCGGATATCCATCACAAAGGCCGATTTGCCGCTCGACATTCCCGACCACGCAGCCAATCCCTGACCGAATTTCGCCTGAAAATCGCCCACAATCAGCGTCTCAATCACGCCAATGTCGTGAATGGCGGCATAGGCCGAATAGAAGTCGAAGCCTTTGCGCTGATGCCCGCGGAAAAACTGTTCGCCCGGGTCTTTTTCTGCCGTGACGCCGGCCATCAGTTGGCGGTTGAAGTTGAACGAGTAGCGGCTGAAAATCTTTGCGCGGTTACCCGGATAGTGCTTTTCGGGCTCTGACAGGCGCACAGAGTCGGGCACGCTTGCAAAGCCGTCCTGTTCTTCGCCAACGAGCGTCACGCGGCTGAAAAGTTCGTTTTTGCCGTATTTGACGGCGCGTTTCAGGCTGAATTTCGATTCGTCGCCCGTATCGGCCACCCTGACAAACGGCAGCAGTCGGAAAATATCAGTTTGGTCGAAGCCGTCAACCATCGCCAACTCGTAGAGCGTGAGCATCGGGCCGTTGCGCCGCACATAGTCGGTGAGGCTTGCAATCTGAAACTCGTTCAGGAAATGCAGTTTGGCAAGGTCTTCGGCTGTGGCCGTATTCAGGTTGATAGGGTTTTGCAGAAAATATTCCAAATCTTCGGCAATTTGCTCAATATCAGCATCTTCTTCAAGTTCTTCCGATAGATTTTCCATCAAAGTCTCAACCGTCTGCCGCCCGTCGCCATCGGTTTGGGCATAAAGCCCGACGGCAGCAAGAAGAAACATCGATGCAAAAACAAACCGAAGCATCAGATAAAGATTTTCTTATTGATTATCAACGATATGATATTCAAAATGATGAAACTTGCAATGCAGGTCATTGCCGAAATGGCGACCGCCAACGTGAAAATTCCGGTTGTGAGGCTAGTCCATCGGCCCACAGCCGTGCCAATCACCATCGCATCGACATTCAAAAGAACCAATACAATATTGATTATCAGTAGAATGATGATTATTGCAAGCAGTCCCGACCCCAAGCCTTTGAGGTCGGGCGGGCTCAATTCCATATGCGCCGAAATGCAAATGGCAAGGTAGAGGAACAGCCAAAACTGCCATTGGTGCAGGTGGCCGCCGGTGAAAAGCGCGTAAATCATATCGGACGACGATGCGAAAACACTCACCATCAGCGACATAAATCCCGACAGCGATGTGAAACTTGCCGGCGAGCCGTGAAGCGCGGTCAGCAGTGCCTGATTATTCGGCAACAAAAATCTGACTAACAGATAGATAATCAGCGAGCCGAACAGAATCGGGCCCAAAGCGATGAAGAAATTTCCGATTTGCGACCACGGGTTGCGTGGGTTGTAGGCGTGGTTGACGTAGCCCAAAGTGCCGTCTTCACCGTTGGGCGAGTAGAGTTTTATCTCTGTGATTCTGTGCAGGAAAGGGATGCAGAGCAGGGCGTGCCCCAACTCGTGCACCGGCGTGCCTATCCAACCGGTGACGTAGATGTCGGACTTCTCGCCCAAAATGTTGACGAAAAGCCGCCGTGTGTATCGTGCTAACAGATAGAGTATCAGTCCAAAAACAAAGAAAACACCGAATATCGACAGCAATTGGAACAGTGTTGTCATCAGCACCTTTCCAACGAACGGCCAAAATGCAAACAACGTGCTCATAATGAATACATTAATGATATTTGCGTTGACATTGGCAAATATTGGTGCGTTGCGAACGAGAAGTCGAAGGTGAGACCTTTGAAGGTGTAGCCCGCACCGAAACAGAACTCATTCGGCTTTGAACGGAAGCCTGTCCGCAGATATAAGTTGCTGATTAACTGATATTCAATGCCCACTTTGCAGCGCAGGTCGGTCTGCATTGTCTTTTCAACTTCGGCGGCAAGTTGCACAATGTTCGAGAAGAAATAACTCGCGCCCAAGCGGAACGACGTGTTGACGCGTTCGTCTTCATATTCAGCCATTTTGGCCTTTGTGGGGTTGTAGATGTGGGCGCCAATCTGAAGGTTGGTTATGGGTTTGGCAATCAAACCAACTTCGAACAGAAAAACACCATTGTTGCCGTATGCCGCCGACTGATTAATGTTGAGATAGTCGAACTGCAGACCGGCTGAAACGGCATCGCCAAACTGACGCGCGTAGGCCAAACCGAAACTGTTTTCGGAATATTGCGAATAGCCGAACCGGTTGAAACTCAAACCGAAATTGCCCGTCCGGGTATGAATGGCGGCGGCTACCGATTTGGTGCTTGTCTCGGACAGTTGGAAACGGTTTTGGTAGTTCACACCTACGGCGAAATTCTGCAAGTCGGCCAAGCCCGCTTGGTTGTTGTTCACCGACCAAAGCCCGCTCTGCATAACCGAAGCGTTGCCCATAGCTTCAAAATGGCCGTCCTGCGCCCCCACCCGCATTGCCGCCAACAGCGCAACCGCAAGAATTATTTGTTTGAGTTTGCCCACGTTGCTGTGATTTTGTTGCAAGATAGTTTTTTTGTGAGAAAAACAGTGTTATTAGCCACGTATTTCTCTGCATCGAAATTCATTTTGTAGCAAATGTTATCTTTGCGGCCAATTAATAACGATGACAACTACCATCTTAAAACAAGCGTTGCCAATGGTCGTCGCAGCCGCGATAACCGTTGTTGTGTGCCACATAGGCACCCGGTGTGGAGAGACACCAGCCGTTGCTGATACTGTAATTGAGGCGCCACAGAAACCAAACCGCTGCACATTCACCAAAGAGCAGATTGCCGCCATCGACTCTGTTGTTGAGCGTAAATGCCGGAGCGGTAATTTCAGCGGCGTGGTGCTCATAGGGCAGAAGGACAGCGTATTGTACGAGCGGGCTTGTGGTTACGCCAACATCAAAGAATGTCTGCCAAACACCGACACTACTACATTTCAGCTTGCGTCAGTCTCGAAGCAGTTCACCGCTGTGGCCATTTTGCAGCTTTATGAGCGTGGCAAGCTGCGCCTAACCGACAGCGTGGCCAAATACCTGCCGGGATTCCCTTATCCCGACATCACTATTCATCAGTTGCTAATTCATCGTTCGGGGTTGCCCAACTATCACTATCTGTGCGACAGGAAGAAAATGCTTGACGACCCATATTTCAGCAACCAGCAGATTGTTGCCGAACTGATTGAGGCCAATGCCGGGCGTTATTTTCTGCCGAATCGGCGCTTCCAATACAGCAACACCGGCTATGCGGTTTTGGCCGCTGTGGTTGAGGCGGTGTCGGGGTTGAAATTCGAGGTTTATCTTCAGCGTAACATCTTCGAGCCATTGCAGATGAGCCACACGTTCACATATAGGGCGATGCAGAGCGTAACTTATCCGTCACGCGCCACTGGTTATGTGCGCCGCCGCACTCCTGCCGACGACAACTATCTTGACCATTTTTTAGGCGACAAGGGCATCTACTCCACCGCCAACGACCTTATGAAATGGGACCAGGGGCTCTATTCGGGCAAAATCATCAATGCCGATACGTTGCAGTTGGCCTTCCAACCAATGGGCAGGCGGATACGTTTCGGCACCAATTATGGCTACGGTTGGCGCATCACCACTTATGCCGACACCATTCCAATTCAGTTCCATAGCGGCTGGTGGCACGGATTCAAGACAATGCTTGTCCGTGTGCCGCAAGACACCGCCACTATTGTTGTGCTGCGCAATAGCAGCAGTCGTACCGGAGGAATCGGAATGGGGCAAATGCTTGATATTCTGTATTCTTCGACTCGAACCGACACTACATTATTCGATAATGGGCACATTGACGCAGATGAATTTGCCGAAGCCGACTCAACTCTTGAATTGGAGGCCGATTCAGTGGAGATAGCCATCGAGTAGGCATCAGGAAATAATGGGTAAATCGTTTTATAACATCGAATTACGCAATCCAAACTAAAAAAAACGACAATTAGTTTGTGAATGAATATCTAATTCATACTTTTGTGCCGCCTTGTTAAGGCACGTTCAGCACAGAACACTTGGAGAGGTGGGTGAGTGGCTGAAACCAGCAGTTTGCTAAACTGCCGTACGCGATTAGTGTACCACGAGTTCGAATCTCGTCCTCTCCGCTGGAAAGAAAACGAATCCCTGACTTTCAACGAGTTGGGGATTTTTCTTTTCTGCAAAAACCTTTAAAAATGCCTTAATTGGTGTTAAAAAGTGAGACTGACAAAAGTCGCAAAGTGAGACTGAAAATATTGGTGTAATTAATTATTGTTCAACTAATTAATATACCAAGTTATGCATTAATTTTGTATGTAGGCTGTCTAAAGCCCATTAATCAGAATTTTAAATAGAAATCGCGTGTAAGTGCGATGTATTCAGGACTATAAACGCCGTGCTCGTCAGTTTCGATGCTGATAATTTCATCGGTGACAAGTGCGTCGCCGTAGCTGTATTCCACCATTGCGCGGTGGAATGGCAGGTTGGGATTGGGGCGTACCATTGCGCGTCGTACGGCTGACAGTTGGTGGCGTGCGGCTTCGGCATCGTAATCGGCAAGACGGTCGGCAGGAATGATAACTGAAAGGCGTCCGTTGTCGGTGAGCAGGCGGGTGGCGCAACTGAAAAGGTCGGCCACGGGCAGAGTGTCGTCGTGGCGGGCAAGCGCACGGCTTGCACTGGGGGCTTTCAACGAGTTGCTGAAAAACGGTGGGTTGCTGACAATCAGGTCGAAACGGTCTTGGCAATCATCGGCAAACTCCTGAACAGGTAAGTTGAAAAGCTCAATACGGTCCGACCACGGACTGTTGCCAAAGTTGCCCACGGCATCAATGCAAGCCGAACTGTCAATTTCAACGGCAGTCACTTGTGCTTCAGAACGTTGCGCCGCCATAATGGCAACAAGTCCTGTTCCAGTTCCGACATCGAGTATGCGCCGCGCTCCTGCGCAATTGCACCAGGCACCAATCAGCACTCCGTCGGTTCCGACTCTCATCGACGCGTGGTCTTGCACTATAGCAAATTGTTTGAAACAGAAGTAGTTGTTGCTCATAGAGGGTTGTAAGTTTTAAGTCTGATAGTTATAAGTTGAAAAGACAATAAGGTAAATATGTGGCCATCTGTGTTCAAATAATTGTTTCACCATTCACCCCCAAACTGAAAAGCGCGAAATCGTATTTCACTGGGTCGTCGGGGCAGAATTGGCACAGACGGGCGGTTAGCTCCTCCACGGCTTGCCAGTCGTTTTGCTTGCGTGTGAGCAATCCCAGCTGCCGCGAGACATTGCCCACGTGCACATCGAGCGGAATGCACAATGCCGATTGCGGAATGCCGCGCCAAATGCCAAAATCAACTCTGGTGCCGCTCTGGCGCACCATCCAGCGCAGAAACATATTCATCCGCTTCGACGCCGAACCTTTGTCGGGGTTGGCCAAATGCTTTTCGGTGCGGTGCAAATGCTCAATCTCGAAAAAGACATTATATAAATGCGACAATGCGCCGCGTATCGAGCCCGTTGAGTTAAATCCTTCGGTGACAACATTTTCCAATCCACCGCGATTGACATAAATGTTATGCAGCGAGCGCAGAAAAGTCACGCAGTCGGTGCCGTTGAAAGTGCGGTAAACAAACTGGTTGAAAGGTTTCAAGTCAGCTTCGGTGCAGTTGACAATGAAATCGTGCGGCGAGCCGTCCATCCAGTTAATGAGCCTGTGTGCCGACTTCACAATGCTCTTGCGCTGCCCCCACGCAATGGTTGCCGCCAGGAATCCGGCAATGGCAATATCGTCAGGTTGGCTGAAACGGTGCGGAACCGATATCGGGTCTTCGCTGATGAAATCAGGATTGTCGAAGCGCGCGGCCTGGCTGTCAAGGAATTTTTTGAGTTCTTGTGTATCCATATCGATGCCAAAAATAATAAAGTTGGCGGTTGTTGCTTTCAATCAATAAATTTCTACCTTTGCGCCGCAAAAATTTTTATTGTCTAACGTGCAATGGGTGACTCAGTCACAAGTAGCACATAAATTTATTAGAATGAAAACTATTGAGATTAAAGGTTCTGTTCGTTCAGAGCTTGGCAAAAAGGCAACACGCGAACTTCGCAAAAACGGACAAGTTCCTTGCGTAGTGTACGGCGGAGAGTCAGTAACACACTTCACAGCCCCAGTTGAGGCTTTCCGTGGTCTGATTTACACACCGAACATCTACATTGTTGACCTTGTAATTGACGGAAAAGCTTGCAAGGCCATTTTGAAAGACATTCAGTACAACTGCGTGTCTGACGCTATCGAGCACATTGATTTTCTTGAGGTTAATGACAAAAAACCAGTTTCAATCGCTATTCCTGTGAAACTGAATGGTTTGGCCGAAGGTGTTCGCCAAGGTGGTAAACTGGTGTTGAAACTTCGCAAAATCCGCGTTAAAGGTTTGATTGCCAAACTTCCTGACATTCTTGACATTGATGTCACCAACCTCGGACTTGGCAAGGCTATCAAGATTCAGGATTTGAGTTTCGACGGTCTTGAGCTTCTTGAGGCTAAGAACGTTGTTGTAGCAACAGTTAAGATGACTCGTGCCGCAGTATCGGCAGCCGCTGCAACTGAAGAAAAATAATTTAGGGAGTGAAATATCTGATTGTAGGTTTGGGCAACATAGGCGCTGAATACGCCAATACCCGCCACAACATAGGATTTAAAGTATTGGATGCCTTGGCTAAGGCGTCCAATATTTCTTTTAGCGAGGTGCGTCACGCTTACCGCGCCGAGATGAAGTCGCGCGGCCGCACCTTTATTCTCATCAAGCCAACAACTTATATGAATTTGAGCGGAAAAGCCGTTGCATATTGGATGCAGCAGGAGAAAATAGCGCTCGACCATCTTCTTATCATTTGCGACGATTTGGCCTTGCCTTTTGGCAAAATCCGCATCCGTCAGCGCGGTAGCGACGGCGGTCATAACGGATTGAAAAACATCGCCGAATCGCTTTCAACATCCGATTTTGCGCGTATGCGTTTCGGTATAGGCAACGAATTTACGCGCGGACATCAAGTCGATTATGTGCTCGGCCAATGGACCGACGAGGAAATAGCAACTCTCGATGAGCGCGTCAATCTTTGCTGCCAGGCTGTTCAGCAGTTGCCGTTTGTAGGCGTTCCCGGCATAATGAATCAGTTCAACAATAAGTGATTATTGCGGACACTAATGCGGAGAGTTAGTGCTTTTAGTTTCACGCAATTTTTCCGTCCTCCTCAATAATCTTCAGCAGTTCTGCTGGAGCCACAGCCTCATTCACACCGCGTTTCACAAGCGTTTTGCCTTTGTAAAGATTCACCTTGCCGGGACCCGCGCCCATATATCCGTAGTCAGCATCAGCCATTTCGCCGGGGCCGTTCACAATGCAGCCCATAACGGCAATCTTCAGTCCGGTCAGGTGCTGTGTAACCTTTTTCACTTCGGCCAGGCCCTTTTCGATGTCGTACAAAGTGCGTCCGCACGACGGGCAAGCAATGTATTCGGTTTTGGTGTAGCGTGCTCGCGCCGATTGCAGAATGGTGAAGGCCGTTTCGCTTACAATGCTCACTTGCGTTGGTGCGAAATTGCTCAACCACAATCCGTTGGCCAAGCCGTCGATAAAGAACAAACCATTGTCGGCGGCGGCTGTCAGTTGGAATTTGGCAACGTCGGGCTCTTTGTAGATGCTGCTGACTACTACTGGCAGATTTACACCATTGGCAATCAGTGTGTTGAAGATGGCACGCTGTTCTGCCGCCTGGTTCACGCACATTGAGCACGCAATGAGCACCACCGTTGGGTCGGCTTTCAGCACGGCCATTGCTTCGGGTGTGAGAGTGTTCAGGCTCACCATTACCCAGTTGCGTTTGTCCGATTTGTATTTTGCTGACAAATATGTGTTTAGACCATATAGCGGTTCAAAATTGCTGTCCTTAATCCAGACTTTGTAATCGATTAGAAGCGAGATGTTTTTAGTCTTGAAGTCGGGCAAATCCATTTCGGGAGCGCCAAAATACAGAACGTCAGGCGATTGGTTGCTGCCGCTGATGGTCATTGTGTTCAAGTCGAAACTGATGCCGAGCGATTTGAGTGTCTCCATCGAAAGGTCGGGCAAGTCGCAGATTACCAGAGGTTTCTTGTTATCGAACGATGGATTGAGACTGGTGTCGCGTTTGCTGAATTTGAACGGGTCGAGTGCAAGAGGCTCGTTGTAGTTGATTTTCACGTTCTTGTTGCAGCTGGCAAAATGTTCAGCAAGCATTTTTGCCGGGGCAATTTCGGCTGCGGGGCTTCCTGTGAGCGATACGCGAATGGTGTCGCCAATGCCGTCGGTCAGCAGAGTGCCAATGCCCACAGCCGACTTGATGATGCCGTCGGAGCCAGTGCCAGCTTCCGTGACGCCCAAATGAATTGGAAAGTTCATCGCCTCGGCGCTCATCTGCTTCACAAGCAAGCGGTAAGCCTGCACCATAACCACCGTGTTGCTCGATTTGAGCGAAACAGCAACATCTTGAAAATCATATTTCTTGCACACGCGCAGAAACTCCATTGTTGCCTCAACCATACCTTCGGGTGTGTCGCCGTAGCGCGACATTATGCGGTCGGAAAGTGAACCGTGGTTGGTGCCTATGCGCAGTGCGGTGTGGTGCTCACGGCAAATTTTGATGAGTTCCAGCAGACGGCTGTCAAGTTTGTCGAGTTCAGCGCGGTACTCATCGTCAGTGAATTCGAGTGTGGCGAAGGTGGCGCGTTTCTCGAGATAGTTTCCAGGGTTAATGCGCACTTTGTCAACAAATTGTGCTGCAATGTCGGCCAATTTGGCATTGAAATGCACGTCGGCCACAATGGGTTTTGTGTAACCTTTGGCCACAAGTCCGTTTTTGATGTCACGCAGGGCATAGGCGTCTTTCTCATCCACCGCCGTGAACCTTACAAGTTCGGCGCCTGCATCGAAAATCTCAATTGCCTGACGGATAGACGCTTCCACATCGTGCGTAGGCGTGTTGGCCATTGATTGCACACGAATGGGATTGGTGCCGCCCATTTGCAGATTTCCTATTGTAATAGGGTGAGTATCAAAACGTTTGTCAGTAAATGACAAGTTGACAATGTCCATTTTATCAATTTTTGGTGTTAGGTATCAGGTGTTGGGTGTTCGTATGGCGCACGCGGTAGAGCCGCGGCGCGCCACATCTTTACTATTCCTGCGACAGTTTTGTGATTTGCGCAATGTATTTTCCGATGATGTCGAATTCCAGATTGACAACCGTTCCAACCTTTATAGTGTGGAAGTTGGTATTGTCGAAAGTGTAAGGAATGATGCAGACTTGGAACGAGTTGCGAGTCGGGCGGCAGACCGTCAGGCTCACACCGTTGACTGTCACAGAACCCTTATCCACAGTCAGATAACCGCGCGATGCCATTTTCTTGTCAAAATCGTATTCGAAGGTGAAAACGTGGCTTCCTTCGGCGTCTTCAACCTTTGTGCAGCGAGCTGTCTTATCCACGTGACCTTGCACAATGTGGCCGTCCAATCGGCCGTTCATCAGCATTGAACGCTCAACGTTCACCTTGTCGCCAACCTTCAACAGACCCAGGTTCGAGCAATCGAGCGTCTCTTTCATTGCCGTCACGGTGTAGGTTCCGTCCTTGATACGCACCACCGTCAGGCAGACGCCGTTGTGCGCCACGCTCTGGTCGATTTTCAGCTCATTAACAAACGAGCATTTCAGCGTGAAATGCAGATTTTCCTGGTCTTTCTCAATGCCGACAACTTCGGCAAACTCTTCAACAATTCCTGAAAACATAGTCCTATGTTTTTATAACATTTTTTAATAATCAATATCTTAGATGATATCTAACAACATATCCATTGTTTGGGATTGAATTCCAAACGTGATGGTGGCAAGTTATTAGAATCACGCTTGCGGACGTAGTGTATCGTTAATTTGGTTTACGCCATTTTGCCCTGTTGAACTCAACTCGTTTCCGCGATAAATCAAGCCGTCTTTTATGATACCGATAATTGCCCACGACAACAGCAGACACCAAGGCAGTGGGTCGGTGCGGCCGGTCTCCACATAGCAAGATGCAATGCATATAACACTGACAATTAAGGCTATAACGTCTAGAATGACTAACGTGATGAAAATACCTTTATTCATTTCAATTCAGTTTTGGTTTAACGCTTCACAAAGATAATTGAATAATTGAATGATAGAAGGTCTGCCATTTCACATTACTTTCTGACACCTAACACCACTCTTGCAAAATTCTCATAACCAATTTTTTGATTGGTCTCGTCATCGAAACCGAGTGATAGGAAGCGTTGCCATTCCTCGCGTGGCGACCACATAGGAAAATCGCTGCCCCAAAAGAAATGGCTGACACCGAATTTTTCAATAAGCTCCCGGGCTTTTTCGGGTTCCAAAAAGGCCAATGAGCTTGACGTGTCGAAATAGACATTGTCGAAGACGGGGATTGACATCACCTCGTCCCAACGACGGTAGCCGCCAAAGTGCGCGCCTATGATTGTCAGGTTGGGAAATTGTCGCGCAATAACAGCAAGGCGGCTAGGCGACGAGAAATCGAGACGGCTGTCACCCATATGCAGCAGCAGAGCCAGGCTGCGGTCGGCAATGGCGCGGTAGATTGGCATCATTTTCGGGTCGTCGATGTAGAAACCTTGCATGTCGTGATGAAATTTGATGCCTTTAAGCCCGAGGCTCACAACGCGGTCAAGTTCCTCCTCGTAATCCTCAAAGTCGCGATGCATGGTGCCAAAACCCACAAACTCCTGGTGCAATTTGCACTCGTTACTTATATAGGTGTTGATTGTAGGTACGTTGTGCGGTTTGAGTGCGGGTGAGCAGACAAGACATTTACATGCGCCGACGGCTTTTTCGTGTTCTATCAGGTTGTTGCTTGTGGCATCGGTGTGCGGCATAATGTTGTACCAGTTGCCAACCGATACCGATGCTTTTGCCGCCAAAGCGTCTGGAAATATATGTGCGTGTGCGTCAATAAGTTGCATTTTATGATATTGTTTTTTTCGGTGCAAAAATGTTACAAAAACAATGCCACTTTGAATGGCTGACGGACTGAGTTGCAATTATTTGATTTGCAGAAGAAAAATTAATTAATACATTTGTAACGTTTTTGTGAGGTAGACAATTTCAGGGGATTAAAAGTCCCCTGTTTTATTGCAATACTATGATAGATAAGAAAATAATTGAGAAAATTGTAACCGACCGCATAGCCGAAACCGACTTGTTTCTGGTTGAGGTGAAGGTTGATACTCAGAACAACATCACCGTTATACTCGATTCGTCCGAGGGAATATCGGTTGACGCTTGCGTGCTTATTAGCCAGTACATCGAGTCGCAGCTGAACCGCGACGAGGAGGATTTCGCACTTGAGGTGTCGAGTCCGGGAATTGGCCAGCCGCTGAAAGTGTTGCCGCAATACAAGAAAATACTTAACGGTACAGTTGAAGTTCTGTTCAGCAACGGACTTAAAATCAACGGTATACTTCGCGATGCCGGCGACGAGGGCATCCTTCTCGAATATGAGACAAAAGAGAAACCCGAAGGCGCTAAAAGACCAGTCAAGGTGGTGAAAACCGAACCTTTCAAATTCAGTGAGATAAAAACAGTGAAAGAAACAATAATATTTTAAAAATCAGAAAAAATGAACCTTACCGACACATTTTCAGAATTTAAGGAACTGAAAAACATCGACCGCCCCACAATGATGAGGGTTTTGGAAGACGTATTCCGTAGCACATTGGTGAAACAATACGGCACCGATGAGAATTTTGACATAATCATCAATATCGACAAAGGTGACTTTGAAATATGGCGCAACCGCGAAGTGGTTGAAGACGACAAACTTACAGACCCGAATAAGGAAATTTCGCTCACCGAGGCAAAGAAAATCGATGAGGACTACGAAGTGGGCGAGGAAGTGTCGGACGAGGTAAAAATGGTTGACTTCGGACGCCGCGCCATTCTCACTCTGCGCCAGAATCTGACTTCGCGCATTCTCGACCTTGAGAAAGACCAGCTCTATGCAAAATACAAAGACCGCATAGGCGAGATTGTGACTGGTGAGGTTTACCAAGTTTGGAAGAAAGAGATAATGATTATCGATGATGAAGGCAACGAGCTGATTATGCCGAAAACCGAGCAGATTCCGAACGACTATTTCCGCAAGGGCGATACCGTCCGCGCTGCTGTTGTTCGCGTGGAGATGCGCAACGCCACTCCGCTTGTCATCCTGTCGCGCACAAGCCCGATTTTCCTTGAGCGTCTGTTCGAGCTTGAAGTTCCAGAAATCTTCGACGGACTTATCACTATCAAAAACATCAAACGTATCCCTGGCGAGCGCGCTAAAGTGGCCGTTGAGTCGTACGACGAGCGCATCGACCCGGTTGGAGCTTGCGTTGGTATGAAGGGCGCACGCATCCACGGCATCGTCCGCGAGCTGCGCAACGAGAACATCGACGTAATTAACTACACCAACAACGTGTCGCTCTACATTGCGCGTGCACTCAGTCCTGCCAAGGTGTCACAAATCAAGATTAACGACGAGACCAAGAAGGCCGATGTCTATCTGCAGCCCGACCAAGTGTCGCTGGCCATAGGCAAGGGCGGCTCAAACATCAAACTTGCAAGCCAACTTACTGGTTATGAGATTGACGTATATCGCGAATCGAATAATGAGGAGGATGTTGACCTTGAAGAATTTGCTGACGAAATAGACGGCTGGGTACTTGACACCCTCAAAGCCATTGGCTGCGATACCGCCAAGAGCGTTCTGGAAATTCCGGCCGATGAGCTTGCACATCGTACTGACCTTGAGGAGAGTACAATCAACGACGTGCTTCGTATTCTGAAAGCTGAATTTGAATAAACATCGGCATAAAAAGGAGAAAACAGACTTTATCAGGAAAATTAAAGTATAGCAAATGAGCGATTACAAACCATTGAGATTGAATAAGATAGCGCGCGACTTAAGCGTAGGTATCAACACAATAACCGAATTTTTGAGCAAAAAGGGTATTGCTGTTGACGAAGGCCCCAACACCAAAATCGAGTACGATGTCTATCAGATGCTGTTGAAGGAATACAGCGGCGACATGAAAGCGAAGGAGGAATCGGCAAAAATCGAACTCAACGCAATGCGTGCCAAAAAGGAGTCGATATATGCCGACGATGAGTTTGCCGAGCCTGAAAAGCCTGCCGAAGAGGAGCAACAGATATTCGAGACTCCCAAAAAGGAGTTGAAGGTGAATGTTGTGGGTAAAATCGACCTGAACAAGAAAAAGGAAGAGAAAGCAAAAAATCAGGGTAAGCAAGAACCTGAGCCTCAGCCAAAAGTTCAAGAGGAGCCAAAGCCGAAAGTCGAGCCGAAACCCGAGCCTGAGCTTATCAAGACTAAAGTTGAGCCGGTTAAGGACGTCAAAATTCTTGGACAGATTGACCTTGACAAGCTGAACACTAAAACCCGCCCCGACAAGAAAAGCAAGGAGGAGCGTGCCCGCGAGCGCAAAGAGCACGAGTTGCAAATGAAAAAGCAGCAAGCTGCGCAGAAGCAACAGGCTCAAAGCGGAAACAGTAGCAAACAGGCCAAGCCAGAGCATATCGACACCAAGGTTGAGAAACTGCAAGGTCCCAAGGTCGTTGATAAGATTGACCTGACTGACCCAAGGTTTACCAATCCGACAAGCGAGGCCGGAGGAAAGCGTCGCGAGAAACGCAAACGCATACAGAAAGACCGCGTCGATGTAAACGACAAACAAATATCGAAGAGCGACAAGCATCAGAAAGGTTCGAAATTCCTGAAGAAGGAAGTGAACGACGAGGATGTGCAAAAGCAAGTAAAAGAGACACTTGCGCGCTTGCAGAGCAAAGGTCACAAAACCACAACGGCCAAGCACAACCGCGACAAACGTGAGAATGTGCGTCAGCGTTCCGCTGAGGAAATGGAGCGTCAGGAAGCCGAGAAAATGGTATTGAAAGTTACCGAGTTTGTGTCGGTCAACGAGCTTGCAACCATGATGAATGTTCAGGTGAACGAGGTTATCTCAACTTGCTTCAACCTTGGTTTGTTTGTGTCAATCAACCAGCGGCTTGATGCTGAGACAATGGCTTTGGTTGCCGACGAATTCGGTTATAAGATGCAGTTCGTTAGCGCCGACTTGCTTGACACCATATCCGAGGAGGAGGATTCGGAGGAAGATTTGGCTCCGCGTCCGCCTATCATTACAGTCATGGGTCACGTCGACCATGGTAAGACATCGTTGCTCGACCACATCCGCAACGCTAACGTTATTGCAGGTGAGGCCGGTGGTATCACCCAGCACATTGGTGCCTACAGCGTAGTGCTGAAAAACGGAAAGACTATCACGTTCCTCGACACTCCGGGTCACGAGGCATTTACCGCCATGCGTGCCCGTGGTGCTCAAATTACTGATATTGTGATTATTGTGATTGCAGCCGACGACGCCATAATGCCGCAGACGGTTGAGGCCATAAGCCATGCGCAAGCGGCCGGTGTTCCTATCATTTTTGCAATCAACAAGATAGATAAACCGGGAGCAAATCCCGACAAGATAAAAGAGGCCTTGGCCAATATGAACCTTTTGGTTGAGGAATGGGGCGGCAAATACCAGTCGCAAGACATTTCGGCCAAGAAGGGTATCAACGTTGCCGAGTTGCTCGACAAGGTTCTTTTGGAAGCCGAACTGCTTGATTTGAAGGCCAATCCTAACAAATTGGCATCGGGTACGGTAATTGAATCGGCTTTGGATAAGGGCCGTGGCTACGTTACCACAGTGCTTGTGCAGAACGGCACATTGAAAGTTGGCGATATTGTTCTTGCCGGTAGCTTCACTGGTCACGTAAAGGCCATGTACAACGAGCGTAACGGCAAGATTGACAAGGCAGGGCCTTCGACACCGGCACTGATTCTCGGTTTGAACGGAGCACCACAGGCTGGCGACAAATTCAACGTTGTTAGCAGCGACAAAGAAGCCCGCGACATTGCCAACCGCCGTTTGCAGCTGCAGCGCGAGCAGGGCTTGCGTACGCAAAAGCACCTTACATTGGCCGAGGTTGGACGCCGCAAAGCCATTGGCGACTTCCACGAGCTCAACATCATTGTTAAAGCTGATGTTGACGGTTCGGCTGAGGCTCTGCAGGATTCGCTTGTAAAACTCTCGACGCCCGAGATTCAGGTCAACGTCATCCATAAGGCCGTTGGTCAGATTTCGGAGTCCGATGTTACGCTGGCCGCCGCTTCCGACGCCATTATCATAGGTTTCCAGGTTCGTCCGTCAATGGACGCCCGCAAACTGGCCGAGCGCGAACAAGTCGATATCCGCTTGTACTCGATTATTTATGATGCAATCAACGAGGTGAAAGACGCTATGGAAGGCATGCTTTCCCCTGAAATCAAAGAGGAGATTATCGGAACGGTTGAGATTCGCGAGGTCTTCAAGATTTCGAAGGTTGGCTCGGTTGCAGGCTGCTTCGTCCGCGACGGAAAAGTGAAACGCACCTCGAAAGTGCGTGTCATCCGCGACGGTATTGTGGTTTATACCGGCGAACTTGGCTCGCTTAAGCGCTTCAAAGACGACGCCAAAGAGGTGCTCACCGGAATGGAGTGCGGTCTTAACATCGATAAATACAACGACATTAAGGTCGGCGACATTATCGAGGTTTATGAGGAGACTGAGGTAAAACGTACATTATAAACAAAATAAGCACAACGAAAAGGGGCACGGATAGTGCCTCTTTTTTTTGAGAATAAGAGTTTTATGGCAACCGATTGTCCGCAAATCGATATCGAGAAAATCATCAGTTCAAAGAATCCGAAACTGCTTAAGTTCATTCCTAAATTCTTGATGAACAAGGTGAAACGGACTCTGCATATCGATGAGATAAATTGGTTTTTGCGCGAAAACAAAGATGCGGGGCCTTACGAGTTTGTCGATGCTGGGCTGAAGATGTTTGGCGCACGGATAAAAGTTGAAGGTGTTGAGAATATCCCTGCCGATGCCAAACGGTTGATTTTCATATCGAATCATCCGCTTGGCGGGCTTGACGGACTGGTTTTCACAAGTGTTGTCTATCACCATTTTGGAGAGGTGTTTTTCCCGGTCAACGATTTGTTGCTCAATCTGCCTAATATGAAGGGCGTATTTCTGCCAATCAACAAGCATGGCCGCCAGTCGCGTGAGGGCGTGGAGGCTATCGACAGTGCGTATGCCGGCGATAGGCATGTTCTATATTTTCCGGCCGGATTGTGTTCGCGGAAAATCAAAGGGAAGATAACCGACCTTGAGTGGAAACGTAATTTCCTTACACAAGCTGTTAAATATCAGCGCGATGTGGTGCCAGTACATATCACAGGCGAGAATTCGAAATTCTTCTATAACCTTGCCAACATTCGTAAGAAATTACACATTAAGGCCAATTTGGAAATGTTTTTCCTAATCGATGAAATGTATAACCAATACGACCGCGATATTACCATAACGTTCGGTAAACCTGTCGGTTGGCAAACATTCGACAAGAGCCGCAAACCTCAAGAATGGGTGCAAATGCTTAGAGAGAGTTCGTATTTATTAGAATCCGGACAAGAATAAACTTGGCTATTTTTCGCCAATTTTGTTACACGAAAAGTTTTTTGGAAGATAATTATGGAAAATATTATCGAACCGATAGATAAGAAGTTGATATTGAGCGAGCTGACTCCCGATAAGTTTGTCCGCAAAACAAATTTCGGCGACAACGAGATATACATCTTCAAGCATTTCGACTCGCCAAATCTGCTTCGTGAAGTAGGTCGTCTGCGTGAGTTCACATTCCGCAACGCCGGTGGCGGCACAGGTTTGGCTTGCGACATTGACGAATACGACACAGCAGAAAAGCCTTACAGTCAGCTCATTGTTTGGGACCCACGCAAGCAGGAGATTCTGGGCGGATATCGGTTTATTACAGGAAATGATGCCCCAACTGATGCTGAAGGCAATCCGGTTCTGGCCACATCGCAGCTGTTCTATTATTCCGACGAGTTTAAAAAGAATTACCTGCCATATATAATAGAGCTTGGACGCTCATTTGTTGTTCCTGAGAATCAGGCTATTGGTGACGGTCGTCGCAGCCTTTATACCCTAGACAACCTTTGGGACGGACTCGGCACTTTGATTGTCGATTATCCTAAAGCCCGATATTTCTTTGGAAAAGTAACAATGTACCGCCATTACAATCAGGAGGCGCGCAACTTCCTGCTCTATTTTATGAATATGTATTTTGGTGGAAACGAGAGTCTTATGCATCTTCTCAACCCTCTCGACTTGCATTTCAATCTTGAACAGTTGCATGCGGCCTTCAAGGGCAACGACTACAAGGAAGATTATCGCACATTGTCGCGCGAGGTGCGTGCCCGTGGCGAGCGCATACCGCCGCTTATCAACTCCTATATGAGCCTTTCATCGACGCTTAAAGTGTTCGGTACGAGCTTAAATCCCTATTTTGGCGATGTTGAGGAAACAGGAATAATGGTAACCATTGCTGACATCTACAAGGAAAAATCGGAACGGCACGTGGCTTCGTATCGGGAGGGGAAACAGAAGTAAATTGCTGACATGGCGTGAGACTGAGTCTTATGGTTGTAGCATAAGTCTTTACACTTTTTCAGATTCTCACTCCCATAACAACCACATCATCGGTCTGATTTGAGCTGGGACCGCGCCATTGCTCATATTCCCGGTTCAGGATTTCTTTTTGTTCCGACATTGGTCGTTGGTGGATTTCAAGCAATAGTTCGCGCAGACGACGTCCAGAGAATTTCTTGTCAGTTCCTTCGCCGAATTGGTCCTGATAACCATCGGAATATGTGTAGATGCAATCACCTTTTTGTAATTTGACGGTGGTGCAGGCAAACGGGTTCAGGCGAGCATAAATGCCAACAGGCATGCGGTCAGCTTTCATCAGTTGAATCTCATTGCCGCGTATTAGCACCAACGGATTGTTGGCTCCGGCGAAGGTGAGCGTCATCTGCCGCTCATTAATTACATAAACGGCAGCGTCCATACCGTCGCAACTGCGGTCGATTGACGAATCGAGCTCGCCATCATCTTGAAGTGCGGTGGGGGCGTCGTCGCTCTGGCGGAGATTGGCGATAATGGCTTCGCGCAAGCGGTTCAATATCATATCGGGGCTAACATCCTTACCTACAATCCAATTTAGATTGGTCATTCCCAACACGCTCATAAAGCCGCCCGGTACTCCGTGGCCTGTACAGTCGGCCACAATGCAAACCTTGTTGTCGCCAAATTGGCCAATCCAGTAGTAGTCGCCGCTCACCACATTGCGCGGCTTGTAGAGCAGAAAATGGTCGGGGAAAATGCGGTCGATTGTCTCGGCTGGTGTGAGCAGCGAGCGTTGGATTCGCCGTGCATAGTTGATGCTTGCCTGAATTTCATCACGCTGGGCTTGGATGGTGTCGCGCTGAGTTGCAATCTCATCGCGCTGCGAGGTAATTTCCTCCTTTTGCTCAGCCAGCTCGGTGTTTTTGCGGGCCAGTTCGGCATTGGCTTTATGCTTGGCGTGCAACATTCTGATAATGAATACAACCCATAGCAGTATCAGTGCCAGTCCGCAAATCAGCGACACAATTATGACGTGCATCCGCTGCTCATCGGCCTCATAAACTTGTTTTTCGGCATCGCGCTTGACGCGCTCAACGGCGGCGGCGCGGTCGGCTTCCATCTTGGCCAACACACGGGCGTTTTCCTCCACATTGGTCTGGTTTGTCAGCTCGTGATAAGCCTGCAAGTGGCGGTAAGCCTCGCGATAGTTGCCCATCAGACCGTAAATTTTGTGCAGTTTTTTGTGGTATTCGGTGTTATCTTTTTCGAAATTGGCATCGACATAATCCAAAGCCTTCTGGTACTGCTTGCGCTGGATAAGGTAACGGACGTAAACATCGTTTTTCTGAAACTGATTGAGCGTGGGTGACTGCGCCACCTTCTGGAAATAGTGGTAGCAAGTGTCGGTGTAGCGCTGGTCGCCAGTGCCCTCGGCCACGCCCAGGTTAGCGCCAGCGAGCCCCATATAGATGTAGTCGTACAACTCGCCCTCTGTTATTTTGAGTGAGTCGCAAATCCGCGCCGACTCCTTAAAACATTGTATTACAATGAGATTTATTGAGTCGGAATGGTGCTTTTCGGCCAGATTGCCGTAGAAATAACCCATTACACACAACACATTGACCAGCAAATTATGATTGTTCGATAGTCGGCACAGCTGCGCCGCTATCCTGAAATTTTCTTCCGCAGTTTGGTCGTAATTCTGCTGTTGAGCCAAATTTCCAAGCGTCAGATAACAACTGATTAGATATGCCGTATCGCGGGTTTGCGTGCAGAGTTCCAGCGCTTTGTTCGCATAATTCTGGCTGATTTCGAGCGGCGTGCATGAATCTCTGATAATTATGAAATATAATTGGATTATGGCGGCAGTGTCGCCAGTGCTTTCCACCCATTGCGTGGCTTTGTTCAGATAAACATTAGCTGCCTCAAAATCATCGATTTGCGCATACACTTTGGCTGTCTGCAAGTCGGGGGAGATTTGTTTCAGAATAGTGCTGTCGAGTTGGGTTTGCGCGATGGCTGGCGCTTGCGAGACCAATAATGAGAAAATCGCTGTAAGACAAAGTGCTGCACCGTATTTAACACCTATATATTTCATATCCATAACCGCATTTTCAAAACCAAATGCTAATTTAATTGAAATTGACGTGAAAATTGCAAAGGTGTGACAACAAAAAGGCCGTCAACATAATGCTGACGGCCTTGAAGTTTTTATTTTGCTGACCAACAATTATTTCGGTAGCTTAACGCCGCGTTTCTTTGCTGCTTCTTCCAAACGTTGTTGGAACCTCGATTTGGTTGGGGTTTTCTGCACTTTGGCCGTTTTCAGGCGGTTAAGCACTTCATCTGGATTGATTGTGCGTTTGATAACGTAGGTCTGCATAATGGTGATGAGCAGTGTCAGGAAGTAATAGTAGCTCAAGGCTGCGGCGTAGTCGTTGAACCAGAAGAGCATCATTACTGGCATCATATACATCATCATCTTCATACCCGGCATTTGCTGACCGCCAGCATTGGCTTGGCCGCTCATCTTGATATATAGAATGTTGACGATGGTCATCAGCAAGCAGAAGAGGCTCACGTGGTCGCCGTACCAAGGAATACTGAACGGCAGGTTGAGGATGGCATCGTAGGTCGAGAGGTCGTCAACCCAAAGGAAGCTCTCGTGACGCAACTCAATTGAGGCTGGGAAGAAGCGGAACATCGCAATCAGCAACGGCATCTGCAAAAGCACTGGCAGACAGCCGCCCATCGGGCTCACGCCGGCGCGTTTGTAGAGGTCCATCATTGCTTGTTGTTTCTTCATTGCGTCCTCCTGTTTCGGATATTTTTCGTTCAGCTTGTCAATTTCAGGTTTTAGAGCGCTCATCATACCAGTCGACTTGTATTGTCTGTAGGTGAGCGGGAATAGAACTAACTTGATTAATATGGTCAGAATCAAGATGATAATGCCATAGTTGTCGATAAAGCGTCCGAGTAGGTTGAACACTGGAATCACAATGCCCACATTCACCCAGCGGAAGATGCTGCGGCCCAGCGGAATAATGTTCTGAAGGTCGATGTCCAATGCTTTGAGTGTTTTGAAGTGGTTCGGGCCGAAGAACATTTCCATTTCATACTCCTCATCGGCGCGGCCGTCGTAGGGGAGTGATATTTCGGCTTCGAAGTGTTTTACATATTTCTCGCCCGAAGCAGTCTTTTGCTGTTTGAGCACAGCTCCCGAAAAACCTTTTTTGGCAATCAGAGTGCTGTTAAAGAATTGCTGCTTGAATGACACCCATTGCAGACGGGTGTTAATCTCCTCAGTATCAGAATCGCTAGTCTCGTTCAACTGCTCAACATCATCGTCAAAGTAACGGTAGGCGATGGTTGAGTTCATTGTCTCCCATTTGATGCCTTTCTCCAACCGTTTAGCGAAGGTTTCCCAGTTGAGTGTCAAGTAGTTGGTCGATTTAGCAGGAATCAGTTGGTTCAGATTGTGCATCTTCACATTGAAGCCGATGTTGTACTTGTCGGGATAAATGGTGTAGATGAACTGCAGCGAGCGGTCGTCAGTCAAATCAAGGTTGAAGCTGACAACGAGAGAATCGGCAGTAACCGATTGTGTGCTAATATTTTCTGACGGAACAAAAAACAATTTTCCAGTTTCGATGCGGCGGTTCTGAGCAAAGAAGCTGATGTTGAAAATTGTGGAGTCGCCGTCGAACAGAACAACTGGCAGCGAATCGTAAGTGTCGTAATTTTTAAGCTCGACCGAGGCCAAGCGTCCGCCAAGGTTGGTAAAGCGCAGTTTCATCACCGAGTTTTCGATTGTGTAATATTCGCGCTCGCCGGCGGCAAACGGTGCAAACTCGCCGTACTGGTTGCGCAGCATCACACCTACCACCGAGTCGCTTTGCTCGACCGATGTCAGTTGTGCTTGCTCAGTGGCTTGAGCCTTCTTCATTTCGGCTTCCATGGCGCGTTGTTGTTCTACGCGGGCAATGGAGTCTTGCTGCTGGCGATAGCGTTGTATTTCTTCTTCCGATGGGCGTGTAAAATAGCTCCAACCGAACACGACGGCCATGATGAGTAAAAGGCCAATCCAAGAATTTTTATCCATAATTCAATATTGTTTTTATTGCGGAAATGCTTGATTGTCATTGACAAAAGCTGTTTAATCCGCCTTTCGATTAAGGTTGCAAAATTAGAATAATTGCACTTGAATAAAAGTGTTTCGCAAAAATAGTTGAGTCGTCATAAAACAGAGACAGCCGCCAATGGCGTTGGCGGCTGTCTTATTAGCTATGTATCAACTAAATAAACTTGTCGCCGGTGCGGGTTTTTATGTCGTTGACAATGTTTTTAACCTTTTGTTCCTCGTCTTTGTTGCAGATTAGCAAAGCGTCGGGTGTGTCGGCAATTATGTAATTGTTAAGACCTTGAACCACAACAAGTTTTCCCTTTGGTGCATAAACCACCGAGCGCGTTGTGTTATACAATAGTATATTGTCGCCGGCAGCAACGTTGGCGTCGTTGTCCTTGTTTTTGTTTTCGTAGAGCGATGTCCATGTGCCAAGGTCGGACCAGCCGAAATGTGAGCCAAGAACAGCCACATTATCAGCCTTTTCCATAACACCATAGTCGATAGAGATGTTCTCGCAAACGGGATAAATCTGCTGTATGGCGTCTTCCTCATCGGCCGTGTTGAAGAGTTCCGATTTGCTGTTGAACAGATTGTAAACTTCAGGCAGATGTTTGCGGAATGCCTCTTGAATCGATTTCAGTGACCAGAGGAAAATACCTGCGTTCCAGTAGAATTCGCCGCTTTGAACGAAGAATTTGGCAAACTCGAGATTCGGCTTTTCGGTAAAAGCTTTCACTTTGCACAAATCGCTTATATTGTTGAAACTAAGCGGCTCACCAAACTGAATATAGCCGTAACCCGTGTCGGGACGTGTTGGCTGAATGCCTAGAGTCAGCAGGTTATTATTGTTTGATACGAAGTCGAAACCGTTCTTTATGGTGTTGATGAACATCTGGTCGTTGAGAATCAGGTGGTCAGATGGCGCAACGACAATCTTGGCGTTCGGATTCATCTGCTGGATGCGGAAATTGGCGTAAGCTATGCATGGAGCCGTGTTGCGCCGTGTCGGCTCAAGCAGAATCTGCGACTCGTTTATCTGCGGCAGCTGTTTGAGAGTCAAGTCTTTATATTCGGCACTTGTGACAATCAGCACGTTCTCTTTGGGCACTATCTGTGTGAACCGTTCAATGGTCAGCTGCAGCAATGACTTGCCAACGCCAAGTATATCAATGAATTGCTTAGGATAGGAGGCGCGGCTTACCGGCCAAAAGCGCGTTCCGGCACCGCCGGCCATTATCACGCAGAATAAATCTTGGTTCATATTGTTATGTTTTGTTAGCAAATATAAAAATAATGAGTTTTGATATTGCGGTATCTACCTCCCTACGTTTTTATCCGATGTTTATTGTGCGAAGGACCGTTATTTATCAACTGCCAAGTAGGTTTGGCAATGTATAATCGTATTTAATCACGTTTTATTGTCGAATTATCAAAGCTAAAAAACGCTGATTTAAATAAAATTTACTTTTATGCGCTTGAAGTACCCAAAAGCGGGCGCGACAAGAAAGATGAATAGAAACACTTCAATAATATAGGTTATGAAGAGACATATTTTAACCGTATCGATTTTATTAGTTGCAGCGCAACTATTCGGTCAAGAGTCGAGATTCTGGGTAGGCGGCAGCGGCAGTTGGACTGACGAGAGCCACTGGTCAACCACATCGGGCGGCGAGCCGGGTGCAACGGTGCCGGAATCAGGTACAAGTGTAGTGTTCGATGAAAATTCGTTCAGCGGCGCACGCAACACGGTGTCGTTCAGCGATGCAGTGCAAGTGGGCAGCTTTACGGCTATCGACGCCAACTTTGCATTGTCTGGCAAGAAAGACTTCACTGTCAGCGGCTCAATCAGCGTTGACGCTAATGCCGACTTTGGCAAGTTGCGCGGAGCGTTGGTGTTGTCGGGAGAAGGAAACAATACCATTAATATATTCCCGATTGTTCCGACAGACGTTATTATTGATGGTGGCAGTTGGACTTTGGCTATTCCGTTGGATGTTGATGGCAATATCACATTAAAATCCGGCTCGCTAAATGCAAATGGTCATAGTATAGCGTGTGCTGAATTTTCGGCAACCGAAAAAGCAGAAATGCTCAATATTAAAAAATCAACTATTGTTTGCGACAAGTGGAATTTGCGTTCGGCTTCGAACTTGACCTTAGAAGCTGAAAATTCGAAAATATTGTTCAGAGACACTCCTCAAGGCAATTTCTTTACAATTGATGGTTTAAAATATGGTGTTATTGGGACTTATCGCGCATCGAAAGCATCTTTGACGCCAATACCTACAGCTGTTAGTTGTCCGGAAAATGCACAGACTGTTCTTAATGATGGTTCTATTAGAGTAATTATTGATGGAG
Source organism: Salinivirgaceae bacterium (assembly GCA_017557605.1). Lineage (GTDB taxonomy): Bacteria > Bacteroidota > Bacteroidia > Bacteroidales > SZUA-534 > RUG13583. The sequence goes on along the minus strand of JAFYYJ010000122.1, from coordinate 38,753 downwards.
AGGGAGAATTTAAAGTTTTATTGTCGGAGGTAGTTCTTAACGATGAAGGAAATGGTACAATAAAATCGATAAGCAAGGTAGGAAAAGATGTGACTTTTCCAAATGTTGCGCCTGGTACCCATATGGTAAGTTATCAGGTAGGCACATCAATTTCGGAACCTCAAAATGTAACAGTAGGTTATGCTCCAATATTTTCGGGCGGTATTATTGTTGGTACCGGCGCAACCTGTTGGGGCGATGATTTAATATTGACACATAATATTACTGGCGGTACAGGCGAATACTCCTTTACTTGGGAGAATAATGGAGGAGGATATGGCTCGTCTGCAACATTTACAGCTATAGCGGGTAGAACAAATTTCTTAACTATTGAAGATGAGAATCATTGTGTATATGTAGCAGAAAAATATGCATATAGGCCTACAGGTCCGGCCAATATGAACAATTACACCGACGGTCCGGAAAGAATAACCGCAACATTCGACAATGAAGCAAGTTGTGTAGGAGAAGAAACCGGTATTATTCATATAAATGCTTCAGGAGGTACCGGAGCCCTTTCCTTCAGTTATGCAGGTCCAGGTTCCCATAGTGGAACAACCGATTCACCTGATATCAGCGGTTTGCCAGCAGGAGAATATGATATTTTAATATCTGATGAAGCTGGTTGTGATAACACGACAAATGCAACAAAACTGAAAAGTCCTAACGACCTTAGTACGGAAATCACACCAATTCCCGCACCTGTTGCCAATGCTGGTGCTGATGTTACTATATGTAAAGAAAAGCTTTCATATACAGTAAATGACGCATCCGCAGAGAATGACGAGAGCATAAATTGGTTGGTTTCAGGTCCGGCTTCAATAACAAGCGGTGGCGATACAAAATCACCAACAATTTCATTAGACGGTGTGGGGAAAGCGACGTTGTCAATGATAGTGACAAACGGAACATGTACACCAGATACTTGTACAAAAACTATCGATATTATAGCAACTCCAGAGCCGACAATGGACGATTCTGACCGTTCGGTTTGTGGCCTTTCTACAAGCATTGCCGCTACAGCCAAAATGGGAGGTGATTTGGAGGTTGATTTTGTTAGCACCACTTCTGGAGGTTCAGTATCTTCTATAGATGGTTTGAATGTTACCGTTACTAAAGCGGGTGCTTATACATTCCGTGTAAAAGAAACTGAAAAATCGGCTGCAAAGTGTCCAGGATTTAGCACAGGTACAGTAACTATTACATTCTACGACGAACCCACATTAAGTCTTACATCAACATCAGGCTCAACTTGCGGAACTACTCCGGTTGATATTAAAGGTTCATCAACGAACTGCACGCTGCAGTGGGCAAAGAGTTCCAATGCCGCAGGTACGTTCAGTAGCGAAACAACAGTAAATACTACTTACACTCCAGCCGCATCTGATGCCGGTAAGACAATAACTCTAACATTGACAGGTACAAGTGAGGCGTGCCCGGTTGTATATGCGTATTACACTCTTACAGTAAAAAAAGTGCCTAATCCGTCAGCGCCAACGATTGCTGCTGATGTTTGCGGATTGACAACGTTAGCTTCGGCTACACATTCGCTTTCAGGCAGCACGCTTACTTGGAAGCCAATAGGTGGAGGTTTGACATTTGGTTCGCCTAATGGAGAGACAACAACCGTAACTGCTACTTCAGCCAACACATATAATATATATGTTGAGGAAACGTTAGATGGCTGCCCTAAAGAAAGTGCGGCAACCCCCGTAACTTTCTACGACGCACCAACAGTAACCATTACTACAGGCACATCGGGTACTGTCTGCGGAAACAAAACAATCTCTTTATCTGCAACATCGAACTGCACTAATGTAAAATGGAGCGGTGGTGCAGGCACATTCAGCCCGGATAACTCGCTTAACACGGTATATACTCCGGGGGAGGCTGACTATGGTAAAACAATAACACTCACACTTACAGCTACAAGCAACCATCCTACAGTTTGTACAGCACCGGAAACAGCAACTTTTGAATTGACAGTAGGCGATGTTCCTGCTCCAACAATTGATGCTTTGGGTGATATTTGCGGATTAACGACAACCGCAACCGCTCACGCTACTCTTGGCGGAACATTAACATGGGATAATGGAGGTGATAACACATTAAAAATTAACCCGCCTACAGGGGCGAATGTTACCATTGACGGCGATAATGGAGTTTATTATAATGTGACTGTTACCGAAGCAACAACAGAAGGTTGCTCGGCTACAAGTTCACCACAATCAGTAACTTTCCACAAAGCGCCGGAAGTAACAGTACCGTCACCTGATGATATTTGTGAGACGGGCGATGTTGAAGTAGCGGCTACGGCAACTGATGCTACCGATTTGGTTTGGACGGCAACAGGTGCAGGAACACTTACCCAATCAGGTTCGTCATCATCAAAGACAGCCAAATTTGTACCTTCTGCAGCTGACCAGGATGTAACACTTACTGTTACAGCAAGCAATGGTGGTATTTGCCCTGCAGTTCCTAAAACATATACATTCCATGTTTATGCAAATCCGACACCATCAATTGCAAGTGCAATAGAGATTTGCGGCACAACTGATGTAATAACTGCCAATATGACTACAGCCGGCAATAAAGTTGTGTGGAACGCTTCGGCAGGAGTAACGCTAACAGGCCAAAGCGAGACAGGAACTACAGCTACAATAACAGCAACCCTTAACGAGGGGGCCGCATACGGAACATACGCCATAACAATGACGGAAATCAATGGTGCCAATTGTAGCGCCACTGCCACTGCTAATGTCACATTCAAGGCAAAGCCGGTTATGGAATTTGAGGAGTATGAGGCTACAATTTGTGCTGGCGATGATTATACAGTTAATGTAATAACTCATGAGAATTTCACCAATTATCAGTGGATTGTGTCAGATGGTGGAACGCCTACTCTGGGCTCAAACGCGGCAACTTATCACGCAGCACTTTCAACGGAATGGAAACAAGTAACTATTTCGGCTACACCAAAATATGGCTGCGATGAATCAGGAGGTAAAAAGATGACATTGACAGTTAATCCGATGCCTGTTCCAAATATTGAAAATGCAACAGTTTGCGGATTGGAATACACATTGCCGACAACCACACAAAGCGTAACAGGCACAACATCTGATTTTGCTTGGTCAACAGCCAGTCCTGGAGCGTCTGTTACAGCAACACAATTCAAAGCGAATGCCGAAGGTACTTATACTTTGCGGTTGACTGAAATGGTTGGTTCGTGCCAAGCATACGATGAAGCTGATATAACCTTCGTCGCCGAACCTGTAATTTTCGAAGCCATAAACGATGCGGTTTGCGCCGACCAAGCAACATACCCATTATCAGCTGCAACAGCCGACCATTATACATCGTTACTTTGGACATCATCAGGTAACGGAACGTTTGACAATGCATCTACTTTGAAACCAACTTACACATTTGGCACAGATGAAATAGCGGCAGGAAGCGTAACACTAACACTTACACTTACACCAAACGCACCATGCGTTGACCCGCTTTCTTCGTCAGTAACTATCACAATCAATCCGTTGCCAGTTCCAACAATCATGGCTGATGATGAGATATGCCAAGACAAAACCGGTACTTACACAACCGAAAGCGGAATGAGCAATTATTATTGGTCAGTTGACGGAGGAACACCAGAGAGCGGAACTGAAACTTTTGATTACACATGGACAACTGCAGGTCCACACAAAGTATCAGTTAGCTATACCAATGGAAATGGTTGTACGGCAGCGGTAGCAACAGACTTTGACTTAACTGTTCATGACTTGCCGACAAGCGCATTGTCATCAACCGAAACCTCGTGCACCAATGGAAGCGTTGGATTGGACGCTACAGCATCGGGCGGTAGCGGCAGTTTCAGTTACGCGTGGAGCGGCGATGGAGTTGATTATCTTGATGATGATAAAAGTGCCACACCAACCTTTGCTTGCACTACAGCCGGAACTTACAACCTGACTTGCACCATTTCTGACAACACTTATGGTTGCTCAAAAGATTATAAAATTGTGATAACCAACACGCAAGGACCTTCTGCTTTTGCAGGGAAAGATACTACTATTTGCTATGGCAGCGACTATGTCTTGCTTGACGCTTCTTTTGAAAACGGAACAACCATTGAATGGTCGTCGGAATCAGGTGGTACTTTCGGTGATATCAATGATTTGCATACAACCTATAAACCAAGCGATGCCGATTTGGCAGCACATAAGGCAATTCTTACTTTGACAGTTGATAGCGAATCTTGCGGCAAAACAACCGATAAAGTGACTATTAATATTTTGCCGGAATTTGTTGTTGCAGTCGGCGGTATCATTCCGTTCCCGATAGCATCTTCAACTAAGATAGAAGTACAAGTTGTTGGCAGCATTGTTGAGGCATACGATTTGGGATACTATTTGGTAGCTCCAGACGGAACATCCCTGAAACTTTATGACCATAAAAGTGATAAGGGAATGGAGGACCTTCCCGGCTTATGGCCTGCAGCTGGAGATGAATTCGATTTCATATTTACTACAAGTCCGGCACTTGAACTTGATTTGGCTCAATTCACTATGAACCAACCCCAGAGTGGTACGTTTGGTATTACAGGTGATGTGAGTGGAATCTACGGAAAGAATCCGGCTGAAGGCGGTTGGGCGGTTAGAGTAGGTGGTCCATATAGTACAGGAGGCAAACTGCAACAAGCCGTAATAAAGTTCACCGATTATAATTACGATGGTGACTTGCAGACCATCACTTTTAATTCGAGAGTATTGAATCCTGTGGAAATAATTCCAGACCACCATACATTGTCATATATCTCACCAATTGGTCTGAATGTAACTTGCTATGGTGGCAACGATGCCCGTGCGGTGGCCAATGCCATAGGTGGTTCAGGCGTATACAATATATTTGAGTGGGCTAAAGATGAGGACTTTAACGACCTTGTTTCAGATAACGACACTACCGACCTCTATGCTGGCACATACTATGTTCGTGTAACAGATAGCCATGGTTGTAAAGCGACAACCACAGTCGAGGTTGGTCAACCTGAAAAGATTAAAATTGAAAAACTCAGCCAAGATACAGTTAAGTGCTACGGAGGCAACGATGGTTCAATCTTAGTAACTTCATCTGACGGTGTTGGCGAACCAACATACCGATGGATAGATGTTCTCACATCAAATGAGAAGTCTACAGTTGCTCTCGCTAGTGAGCTAACAGCTGGCAGTTACAAAGTTACAGTAACCGATGAAAATGGGTGTACTTCTGATTCTATATTCGTAATGCCAGAGCCTGACTCAATCAGCATAAGCGCGGTTGTAACACTTACTCCTTGCGGAACAACTGATGGTGAGGTTCAGTTTACAGTTAGTGGGGGAACTCAAGGCAAGGTGCCTGCCTCTAAGTATACAATTACTTGCAACGATGCAGGAGCAGTTATTGATAATGATGCGTTAAAAGTTACAAACCTGATGGGTGGTAGCATTACCTTCACCATTACCGATGCCAAAGGTTGCTCTAAGGATACCACAATAAATACCATACCAGACCCGATGACGTTGTCGTTCGTAGCGGATTCGATAGACTGCTATAACGGAACAACTTCAGTTGCAGTGGTTGTTGGAAATGGTGACCCGGATTTCAGCTTCATGTGGAATGGCGATAATACGCTGACAGATTCTATATTAACAGGAATACCGGCTGGCAGGTATTATGTCGATGTGATTGATGAGAATGGTTGTCCGGCAAGCGATACTATTACAATTGGTCAACCATCGCAAATTAAAGACACCATCATCTTCGCTCAAGCAATCCAGTGCTACGGTGACAATGTGGCTAGCTTCTATGCAGAAGCCAAGGGTGGAACCGCTGCCAACAAGAGCTACAACTACACTTGGTTCAATTTTACTGAAAACACTGAAGTTGCCGATTCGGTATTGAGTAATGTTGGCGCAGGCAAGTATGCTGTCATGATTACCGATGACAACAATTGCCCGATTTACGACACTATTACCATTCAACAACCGGAGAAACCGTTAGCAGTGTTATCGGCAGACACAGTCAAGTCGGAGTGCGCAGTACCGACAGGCAAGATAAAACTGAATCTTGAAGGTGGCGTTCAACCATACTCTTTCAGTTGGTTTGTTGTAAACACTACTGATATTATCGGTACGGTTGACTCAATAAAAGATATTGCGGCAGACATCTACGTTGCCAAAATAGTCGATTCGCTTGGATGTGCCATTTATGACACAGTTGAGGTCCTCGATAAGGGTAACATCGAATTCGGGAAACCAGTTACAAAAGATGTGGCTTGTATCCAGCATCCTACTGGTGAGGCTACTATAAACACTGTTTACGGCCTTGACGCAGATGGCAATATCAATAACGTCTTCACAAAATCGATGATTATTTGGAACGGCACTGACACTGTCGCTCAAGGCGAGACAGTAAAGACCTTGCATTATGGTTCTAACCGTGTAGTGGTTGTTGCCGATGATGGTTGCCGTCGTGCAGGTAGCGTTGATATAGGCAATACGCTGGCATTGCGCGTTACCAATATTGCTAACTATCCAGATTTGACGGGCGACCCGAACTGTGATGGTTCGCTTACAGTAACCATTGGCGGAGGAATTGGCGGATACACCTATTCATGGTCTGACGCTTCAAACAACTCGTTAGAATCGCAGGATGCAGCAACGACAACAACTGTGTACAGCCTTTGTGAAGGTTACTATACTTTGCATATTGAAGATGAAAACCCGCTTGGTTGCGCGGTTGATACAACAATACAAATTGAGCATCGTCCGCTTTCATGTGACACTATACAATTGGTGGCAACCACATGCTACGGTGGCGACAATGGTGTTTTGGAAGTTTCAGGTGTTGGTGGCTACTATGAGGCTTATAAATATGAGTGGACAAGTGAGAATTGGCCCGCCGACTCAGTTGCTACAACAGCATCTATCAGTGGATTGAAAGCCGGTTTATACACCGTTGTAATATCACAAAGCAATGGCCGTGTATCCGACACTACAACTATTGAGGTTGGACAACCGTCGACAAGACTCCATATTCCTAATGCAAATATTATTCCTGAAGGTTCGTTCTGCTACAATGCTATAGGTACAATAACAATTGTGGAACCTGCTAATTTGGCAGAAGAATTCGGTGGTAACGTACCATTCAAATATTACTTCTCGCATAGCGATTGGACAGACTCAGTTGTTGTGAATTCTGGAGCAAAACCAGTAAAAGTCACAGGTTTGGCTACCGATGATTACAATCTGCTTGTTGTTGACGACCTTGGATGCCAATACGATACAGTGATTACTGTTCCTGACTTGTCGGAATTCACCATCACACGCACCGATTCTACAGCACCACGCTGCTTTGGCTACGAAGATGGTAAATTGTCAATCGAAGCTACAAGTAAGAGCAGTACAAACTTCACTTATCAGTGGAGCAATGGCGAAACAACCGCATCAATTGGTGGTTTGGCAGCAGGAACCTATTCGGTAGTTGTAACCGATGATTCACTCTGCGTTAAAACCGATACTTTCGAACTTGGACAACCAATGCCAATAGTGTTCTCGGTATCGAGCACAATACCAAACTCTTGCTATAATTTGAGCGATGGTACTATTGAAATATCCGGTTTGGAAGGTGGTGCGGGATTGTTCAACCGCTTCGAATTCTTTGGCGATGAGTATTACGAGCAGACGCCAAGTGTTGACACATCAGTGATTAGCTTCAGCAGTCTGTTGCCGACAGGTAACTACAAGGTTCGTGTAACCGACGTCAAGTCTTGCGTCAGCGACTCCGTTCCGTTCCGTGTTTACTCAGAACATCCTGAGATAATGGTTCTCAAAGTCGACCTATCATTGCCACTTTGCGACACTTATACCGATGCCGGTGAATTATCACTCGATGGCTCACTCAACGTAACAGCCTTCTATTCAGTATCAAGCACTATAACAGGTGTCGATACCATTGAGAATAAAGACCTTCGTTATCGGATTGATGGCGGTAAGGTTCAGAGCAGCGGACAGTTTAGTGGTTTGGCTTCAGGCCGTCACACTATAACAATTGGCTACGGCGACACCTTGTCGTGCTCGACAACTGTAAGCCGCAAGCTCGGCAGCCGCAACGGCTTTGCAATCGACGACATCTACTTCGCCAACACTCAGTCTGACGAGATATTTACTTGCCCGGACAACGAGTTGAAGGCATACGCACACACAACATCGGCATACAAGTCGATGAAGTGGTACACGCCATACGTTGAGGAGGAAGAAGAGGAAGAAACTGTTGTTGAGCCTGACACCACAAGTGCCGACACAACTCGTATCGATACAGCTTTGGCTATCAGCAAAATGCGTCATTACTTCCTGCGCGCCAACGGCGACAGCACAGAGGTTGACAGCGTGATAATTGACAGCCTCCCAACAGAATCCGTACCAGTTACCGAGGAGCCGGCTAAGCCACGCTACGTGATAGACGCTGACGGAAATGTGGTTCTGGGTATTGATTCAGTAGGCAGTGAGCCAGACTTTATCCTTCCGTTCACATTCTTGCCTTACGGCGGCGACACCTACTACTATGTGAAAGCCACCAACGGTGTCTGCATGGCTATCGATTCGCTGCACGCAGTGGCAATGAAGCCCGATAACAAGCTCAAGACGCATATCGAAATGGACGGCTTCGACTCAGAGGCGCTGAAGAATAACGGAGTTTACGAGGTGGCCGAGGGTGCAGAGCTCTATCTGGTAGCCAACACTCTTACATTCGACATGCTCTACTCTTACGAGTACGAGAATAACTTCCAATGGGCAACCAACACCGACAATGCCTTCTGGATGTCATCGCACGACACCATGCCGGCCGTTGTCCGTCCGTTTGCCGAGAATCTGACCTTCAAAGTCAGCGACAGCGTGATGTTCTACCTTGAAGACACCACTTTTGCTTGCCGTTACACTGAGAGCGTCGATGTCAGAACAGTAAGCGGAATAAAACCAGCTGATGTGTTCACTCCTAATGGTGATGCATACAACGAGACATGGGGAATTGACGGTTTGTCATCGTACGAGCATGTCAACATCTACGTCTTCAACCGCTGGGGCGGACGTGTATGGCAGTTCTCAGGAAGCGGCCTCGAGTACGTGGCTAACCAGTGGAATGGTAGAAATGCTAAGAACAAGCCGCTGCCGTCGGGTACATACTACTATGTAATCCAATGCAGCAGCGATAAGCTTGGTGGTAAGAAGAAAACAGGTCCTGTTACAATTGTAAGGTAATAAAGCTATGAAAAGGATTATTTTAACATTGTTTGCTGGAGCGATGCTGATTGCTCCAAGTGCCAACGCACAACTACTGCCTCAATTCTCGCAGTATATGTTCAACGATTATATGCTGAACCCGGCCGTTGGCGGAACAAACGACTATTGGCAGATAAAAACGAACTATCGCTATCAGTTCGCAGGTATAAAGAATGCACCTCAGACCTATATGCTTGGTGGCTATGGCCCGCATAAGGTGATGCCGATGGGCTACGGCGGCTACATCTTCAACGATGTTACCGGTCCGGTTGGCAACATGGGCGCCTATGGTTCTTATAGCTACAATCTGCGCATCACGGGCGATATCCGCATATCGGCGGGTTTGTTCCTTGGCATAGTTCAACAGAAAGTCGACCTTACCGATGTCAATGTTGAATTGAACGAGGGAGCAGACGGTTTTTCAAACTCTGTATACAAGAAGATTTACCCTGATGCATCGCTCGGTGTCTATCTCTACACATCGCAGTATTATGCCGGCATAGCTTTCCATCACCTGTTTTTCAACAACATGTCGTTGCTCGACAAGTATGACGAGGGTTATATTGTAAAGGACGGCCGCGTTAAACCGCACTTCTACATTCAGGGCGGCTACAAGTACAACATCGACCGTAACTTCGACCTTGAGCCTTCAATCTTGATTAAAACTGTGCCAAACTACGATTTTATGACCGACATCAACTGCCGTGTCATCTATCAGAAAATGGTTTGGGGCGGCCTTGGCTTCCGCTACAACTTCAAGAATCCTGAGGCTGTGATAGTATTTGTTGGTTACAACTACAACGATATGATTAACGTTGGTTATTCTTACGATGTTACTATATCTAAGTTGAGCAACGCCAGCAACGGCTCGCATGAGATTATGCTCGGTGTTAAATTTGAAGACATCCGTAAGTCAAAATCGAAACGAAAGATTAGATAATCAAAGAACATAGCTTTATCTTTGCAACTGCTTCGCATCAAAACGCGGGGCAGTTGCTTTTTTATTATGAAAAGATTTATACCGATAATCGTTTTGCTTGTGCTGATGCAGTGCTGCTCGCGTGAGCCAGGCAGTCGGCCCGAGATAGAGAGGGACAAACTTGTCGATATGCTTATCGATATTCACATGACCGATGCGTATCTGAGTTACCAAGGGAGGTTTGGCAAGTGGCCAAAACACGATGATGCGGAGAACGCTTATGGTTTTATTCTTGAAAAATATGATGTTACACCCGCTCAGTTTATGAATACAATGAAATATTACGGGCGGCACATCAAAGAGTATGAGCAGATTTACAACAAGGTGATTGAGAGGCTTACTAAATATCAGACTGAAAACGATGAGGCCTCCTCAGACAACAATCAGCCGAAACCAAAAACGTAAACCCGAAATGCCGGCGCAAACAAATAATTTATTTGTGTACTTTAGCGCCTTATAAAAACAGAGTATGAAAAAGGCTCTTATAGTAGTTATCATATTGAACATCTTGCGGTTAGCGTTTATGCCGTTTATCGGGTTGACACCGCAGGAATCGTATTTTGCCTACTATGCCGACCATCTTTCACTATCGTATTACGACCATCCGCCGTTGGTTGGCTACACTATTTGGTTATTTATGAAGATGTTCGGACACAATATGTTTGCTGTCAAGTTTGCATCGTTTTTCATAACGCTTATGGCACAGCTGGCCTTCTTCGCCCTGTCGTCGCGGGTGTTGCGCAGCGACCGCAAATACTTGGCCTGGACCATGTTCTGCACATCGATGCTTGTAACATCGCTCTCGTTGCAGAACTGTCCCGATGTGGTTCTGACGCTCTTTTGGACGCTCTCCATCTGGGCACTCTATCGCGCCATCTTCGACGGCGAAAAACGATTCTGGCTCTACGCCGGTTTGTTTATGGGTTTGGCTTTCGATAGCAAGTATCCGGCAATGGGCTTGCCAATCGGATTGTTGCTTTTTCTGCTTTTTTCGGGGCGCTACCGCAATCTGCTCGCCAAGCCGTGGCCGTACCTGTCGATATTGATAATGGTGGTGTTGGCATTGCCAGTGCTCATCTGGAATGCGCAAAACGATTTTGTATCATTCCGTATCAGCTCGGTGCTGCGAGCTGAGCCTTTCGATAGCGACACTCCGCAAAATATCTTGCAATTCATTCTCTCACAGATAATTATATTGATGCCCGTTTTGTTTGTAGGATTGTGGTGGCTTTTTGGCAAATATCTGTGGAGGATTTTCACAAAACCCAATCAGACCAATCCCGAGATTTGGTTCCTGTTCTGCTTCTTTATGCCAACATATATAGGCGTTTACCTTGTGTCGATATTCGGTGAGGTTAAATATAACTGGCTGATACCGACATATATAAGCGGCATTGTGCTTATGGCGCGCTTCTTGAAGTTGCGCTGGCAGAAGTGGCATTGGATTTCAACTTCGGCGCTCTATCTTGTCAGCATCTATTTTATTGTGCTGGCGCCGCAGTCGCCCTTTGTCCGTTACGATTTAGGCTTGGATTCGGAGTTGCTGGCGCAGGAGGTGGATTCCATTCACGCCGCCCATCCCAACACCTTTGTTTATGCTACCGACGGCTACAAAACAGCGTCTAAAATCAGCTTCTATAATAGAAAAGACACCATCTACGGACCGCAGATTATTGGCCAGACACCATACCATTTCGGTTATGTCGGTCTCGACATTGACAATCTGAAAGGGCGTGACGGAATATTGGTCAAACCGCGGCTGAACAGCAACACGCAGTTCTATTTTATCCGCGATTGTTTCGCCAGCGTCAAAAAGATAGATTGCGTGAAAGTGGCTGGAATTCCGGCCTACGATATCTTCTATTGTGAAGATTATAAAGGTGTTAGTAGGAAATAACATAAGCTTTATACATAATGAGTAAAAAACACAATTTAGGCACCATCTGTGTGCAAGAAGGCTGGAAGCCGACCAAGGGCGAGCCGCGTGTGCTGCCCATCTACCAAAGCACAACGTTCAAATACGACAACACCGAGCAAATGGCCGATTTGTTCGACCTGAAGGCTTCGGGCTATTTCTACACTCGTCTGCAAAATCCTACGAATGACGCAGTTGCAGCAAAAATCTGCGCACTCGAGGGCGGTGTTGCAGCAATGCTTACATCGTCGGGCCAGGCTGCAAGTTTCTATGCCGTGTTCAACGTTTGCGAGGCCGGCGACCATTTTGTTTCATCATCAACCATCTATGGAGGAACATACAATCTTTTTGCCGTGACAATGAAGAAGTTAGGCATTGAGTGCACATTTGTTGACCCCGACGCTTCGGAAGAGGAAATCAGCAAGGCTTTCCGCCCGAACACCAAATGCTTGTTCGGCGAGACCATCGCCAATCCGGTTTTGAGCGTGCTCGACATCGAGAAATTCGCCCGCATTGCTCACTCACACGGTGTGCCTTTGATTGTTGACAACACTTTCCCGACACCAATCAACTGCCGTCCGTTTGAGTTCGGCTGCGACATTGTGACTCACGCCACCACCAAATATATGGACGGCCACGCCACCAACGTTGGCGGCTGCATTGTCGATAGCGGTAACTTCGACTGGGAAGCTCACAAAGACAAGTTCCCCGGCCTGACCCAACCCGACCCGTCGTACCACGGACTGGCCTACAGCAAGGCTTTCGGCAAGGGTGCATACATCACCAAAGCCACAGCCCAACTGATGCGCGACCTTGGCTCGATTCAGGCACCGCAGAACGCATTCTTGCTCAACCTCGGACTTGAAACTCTGCACGTGCGTATGCCGCGTCACTGCGCTAACGCTCAGGCAGTTGCCGAATATCTTGAGAAACACCCGAAAGTGGCTTGGGTTAACTATTCAGGTCTGAAGTCGAGTCCGTACTACGAGCTGGCTCAGAAACAGTTCACCAACGGCCAGTCGTGCGGTGTGGTAACATTCGGCGTTAAGGGCGGCCGCGAGAAGGCTATCACCTTTATGGACAGTCTGCAGCTTGCCTGCATTGTAACTCACGTTGCCGATGCCCGCACCTGCGTGCTTCACCCTGCAAGCCACACCCACCGTCAGTTGACTGACGAGCAACTGCTTGAGGCCGGTGTTAAACCAGACCTTATCCGCTTCTCGGTTGGTATTGAGGATGTTGAGGACATCATCGCCGATTTGGACCAGGCTTTGGCAAAGATTTAATTGATTGCTAACCAAACGAATCCAAAATAGAAACCAAAGTTCTTGTTGGATTACCTTGATTAGATAATAAAATATAAATTGTTAATTATGAAACTGATAAGGGCCATTGCAGCGATTATGGTGTTGGCATATTCGCTCACAGCCACAGCTCAGACAGACCTGCCCGAATTCACCAAAATAAAGGTTTTCGGCAAAATGGAAGTGAGCGTCAAATATGGTCAGCCGCAGAGTGTTACGGTCAATGCCGGGAAAACTGATAAAGTTACATACAAAGTGGTTGACGGTCAGTTACGCATTAATGCTGAGGCTGTTACGCGCCAGAGCAACGTGGTGGTGACTGTCGGTTGTCCGAAGTTGGACGCCATTGAGCTGGGCGGCAACGCAAAATGTTTCACCAGTGGAGCCATTAAAGCTGACTCTCTGCATCTTGAGGCTGGTGCCGGCAGTGAGCTCGATTTGCTTGTTGAGTGCGACTCCATTAACGTTTTGGTGGTTCGCGGTGGTTTTGTCAGACTTACAGGAAAATCACGTGCTGTTCAGCTCAAGACATCAACAGGTGGCTCGTATGCTGCTGATGAGTTGGACTGCAACATTTTTTACGCCGATATGAAAGCCGGTATCGCTCGCCCGAAAGTGTCGGATAAAATTGTGGCTGATATTGCCGAAAAAGCAAGCATCATCTACATCGGCTCACCGAAAATCGAGAAAAAAGAAAGCTCGAAAGGCGAAATAAAACCGGAAGAAGAATAACAATTACGAATTACGAGACTATAGGGGTAGAGGCGAAGTGCGCATCGTCTCTACAACCGGTTCACCGATTAAACAATTCACCGATTCACCAAACAAATGGAAGTAAAGTCAGCTGAATTTGTAATGAGCAACACCGATTTCCGGAAATGCCCGCCCCCGACAATGCCTGAGTACGCATTCATCGGTCGCTCGAACGTGGGCAAGAGCTCGCTCATCAACATGCTGACAAACAACCAGAAACTCGCCAAAGTGTCGGGTACGCCAGGCAAGACACAGACAATCAATCACTTCGTTATCAATAAAAATTGGTATCTGGTTGACCTTCCGGGATATGGCTACGCCAAATCGGCCCGCAGTGAGCGCCGCATATGGCAGTCGTTCATTGGCGACTACATCCGCAACCGTGAGAACCTTTACTGCCTGTTCATCCTTGTCGACAGCCGCCACAACCCGCTTGCCATCGACATCGAGTTCATCCGTTGGGCAGGAGAGCAGGGCATTCCCATTGCCATCGTCTTCACCAAGGCTGACAAACTTTCAAAAACAGCATTAATCAAAAACACAGACATTTACAAGCAGCAACTGCTCGAAGATTGGGAAGAGCTGCCGCCGTGTTTCGTCACATCGTCGGAAAAACGCGAGGGGCGCGATGAGATTCTCGATTTTATTGATGAGACAAATAAAACTGAGAATTGAAAACCAATTTCCACTTTACTCTCAGCATTTTTCACACTATCAGCTACTTAACCATTTGTTGATATTTTGGTCACAATGTTTCGGAAAAAACACGCAGCGATACAAATTATTTGTAATTTTGTCGGTGATGATTTTAAAAATAATTTTTTGAAAATCAATTATTTATGTTATCCGCGCCAATAAAATTGTTTTCAGGAACCGCAACGCGCTATCTTGCTGAGAAAATTGCCGACAGTTATGGTATAACATTAGGCCGCTCTTTGGTTCAGCACTTTGCCGACGGCGAATTTGCCACATCGTACGAAGAAACCGTCCGCGGCTCAAATCTTTTCATCATCCAATCGACATTCCAACCGAGCGACAATCTGCTTGAGTTGCTGATGATGATTGATGCAGCCAAACGCGCTTCAGCCTACAAGATTATCGCTGTGATGCCTTATTTCGGCTTCGCCCGCCAGGACCGCAAAGACCGTCCGCGCGTTTCGATAGGCGCAAAATTGGTTGCAGACCTGCTCACAGCTGCCGGTGTGTCGCGTGTCATCACAATGGACCTGCACGCCGACCAGATTCAAGGCTTCTTCAATCTGCCAGTCGACCACTTGTACGCATCGTCGATTTTTGTACCGTATCTGCGTAGCCAAAACATTAAAGACCTGACAATTGCAGCGCCTGATATGGGTGGTTCAAAGCGCGCCAACGCCTATGCTCAATACCTGAACGCACCAATGGCCATCGGTCACAAGCACCGTGCAAAAGCCAATGTGGTTGATGAGTTGCGCATCATCGGTGATGTGAAGGACCGCAACGTTGTCATCATCGACGATATGATTGACACCGCCGGAACCATCACCAAAGCCGCACAAGTGATTATGGACCAAGGCGCAAGTAGCGTTCGTGTAATGGCCACGCACCCCATTCTGTCGGGTCCGGCCTATGAGCGTCTTATGGATTCGCCGATAACTGAAATCATCACCACCGACACCATTCCTTTGAAGCAGGAATGCAGTAAGATAACGGTTCTTTCGGTTGCTGATTTGTTCGCAAACACCATTAAGAGTGTTTATCAAGAGAGGTCAATCAGTTCGAATTTTATCTTCTAAAAACGGATAGTCTTTTTTGTTTCTTGCGGAACAAAAAGAACCGCCGTAAGGCATTTATTTTTAGGCAAAAATACATTGCATTTTTGTCGCATATTGGGTTCGTTATCTGACAAGTATAGCTTGAATGCCTTATATTTGGGGCTTCAAAAAAAATAATAACCGCAAAATGAGCGAGACATATTTTTGCAATCAAAGTTTTATTCCAGTTCGCACCCAGCCAAGCGAAACAGCTGAATTAGAGACACAAATTCTCTTTGGCGAGTTATATCGGGTAGTGGAATCGACAGAAAAATGGTGTCACATAAAAATTGAAAGCGACAACACCGAGGGCTGGATAAACAGCAAACTTCTTGAACCAATAGCCGATGAGCAGCTTGGACGACTGCTGTCAATGGAGCGCCGCGCGTCAAACCGCCCGCTCGATTTCGTCATTGTCGACGGACAATGGCAGCTGCCAATGCCTGCCGGCTCAATCCTTTATGGTCGCGGACCAAACTTCAATATCGAGATAGGCCAGCACTTGTATTCGCATTATTCTGATTATCAAACCATAAGCAACAAGCGCCTTGCAGTTACATCGCTTGCCGACGCCTTTGTAGGTTCGCCTTATCTTTGGGGTGGAAAAACCATGCTCGGCATCGATTGTTCGGGCCTCACCCAAGTGCTGTTCAGCACTGTTGGTGTCAATCTTCCGCGCAACGCATCGCAGCAAGCAATTGTCGGCATGCCGGTACCGTTTATCGGTGAAGCCCAGCCTTGCGACCTCGCCTTTTTCGACAACGAGGACGGCAACATTATTCATGTGGGAATGATTGTCGAGGGCGGGCAGATTGTGCATGCCTCATACGGCCGTGTTCGTGTCGACCTTGTCGACCACCAGGGCATATTCAATAGAGAGATAAACAAATACACACATAAGCTCAGACTTGTGAACAGAATCATAAACGATTGATTCTTAACGGCCTCGTCATGACTTACTCGTTGACAGTTAAAGTGGCTTTGGTGCTCATAATTATAGTTGTGGCACTCTTCTTCTATTCTAAGCATAAAATGGAAGATAAATAGCTGACTTATGGGCCGTTTTACATACCAATATCCACGCCCGGCCGTTACGGTTGATATGGCAGTTCTGCACCGCGCCGCATCGGGGCTCGAGATTCTGCTAATCGAACGCCGGAACAATCCATTTGCCGGCTGTTGGGCACTGCCCGGCGGCTTTGTTGATGAGAACGAAGACCTTGCCGATGCCGCCGCACGTGAGTTGCGCGAAGAAACAAACCTTGTGGGCGTTGAGCTGCACCAATTTGGAGCATTCGGCAAACCCGGCCGTGACCCACGCGGACACACCATCACTGTTGCCTATTGGGGCTACACCGACAATCCGCAGCAGGCCTCTGCCGCCGACGATGCCAAAACCTTGTGTTGGTTTCCAATCAACAATCTGCCACCCTTGGCCTTCGACCACGCCGAAATTATCGCAGAAGCGCTGAAGGTAGTGGGTGAAAGGTAAGTGGTAAGGGGTAAGAGTTTAGAAGGTTGAGCGCTGTGCGGTTTAGAGGGTTGAGAAAGTTGCCCGTTTTCATTCAATCCTTCAATAAATCAATCCTTCAATAAATAAAAAAGCCGCACCCAATTGCGGGCACGGCTTTTAAAAATATCGCTTATCCGATTAGTCCATCAGACTTGCATTTGCCTGGATACCGCTGTTGTCGTAGTATCCTTTGTCGAGTTTCTCTTTGATTTCCTTGAATGCGTTCAGCGTGTAGTCAACGTCCTCAATTGAGTGAGCGGCAGTTGAGATAATACGGAAGATTACCATTCCCGGCGGGATTACGGGGTAAACCACAATTGAGCAGAAAATCTTGTAGTTCTCGCGCAGGTCGTATGCCATTGCTGTTGCCTGCTCAGGGCCGCCCTGAATGTGTACCGGCGATACGCAAGCCTCGGCCGGACCGATGTCGAAACCAAGATTGCGGAAACCGTCCTGTAAGCGACGGGTGATTGTCCACAGTTTGTTGCGGAGCTCGTCGCCCTCGGGGCTGTCGATAATCTCAAGACGCTTGATGCAGCCCTCGACAATCGGCATTGGCAGAGCCTTTGCATAAATCTGCGAGCGCATGTTGTAGCGCAGGTAGTCGATAACCGACTTTTTCGAAGCGATGAAACCGCCGATGATTGCCATTGATTTAGCGTAAGCGCCAATGTAGATGTCAATGTCGTCCATTACGCCGAAGTGCTCCGATGTGCCGCGTCCGTGAGGACCCATCACGCCAAAGCCGTGGGCGTCGTCAATCATAATGCGGAATTTGTATTTCTTTTTGAGAGCTGCAATCTGGTCAAGAATGCCAAGTGCGCCGGTCATACCGTAAACGCCCTCGGTGATGAGCAGTACGCCGCCGCCTTGCTCCTCGGCCTCTTTGCAAGCCACTTTCAGTTTCTTCTCGCAGCTTTCAATGTCGTTGTGCTTGTACGAGTAGGCCTTGCCTTGGTGCAGACGCTTGCCGTCCATTAGGCAGGCGTGGCACTCGGCGTCGAACACAATTATGTCGTGGCGCGACAGCAGCGAGTCGATTGCCGACACAATTCCTTGATAACCAAAGTTGAACAGGAAAGCAGCCTCTTTCTTCTCGAATTTTGCAAGCATGCGCTCGAACTTCTCGTGAAGGTCAGAGTTGCCGGTGAGCATACGGCTACCCATAGGATAAGCCAGACCCCAGCGTACGGCAGCCTCGCCGTCAACCTTGCGGATTTCGGGGTGGTTGGCCAGGCCCAGATAGTTGTTCAAACTCCAGCACAAAACGTCTTTGTCCTGGAAACGCATATGCGGGCCAATCTCGCCCTCAAGTTTCGGGAACGAGTAGTAGCCTTCAACTTGCTCGCGGTACTGTCCCAACGGACCGCCCGACGATTCCTCTATTCTCTCAAAAATATCCATTTATATAAAGTTTTAGATGTTTCTAAATTGACGCAAAAGTATTCTTTACAATGGATTATTATAGTGGTATTTTGGCTTAATTTTTAAAGACGAAATGCTTTCGCAATTCACTTACGTTTGTCTTAAACCTTATGCCTATTAAACAATCCCCTCTTGCAGAATGTCGTGAATGTGAATTATGCCAGCATACTTTCCCTCTTGCAAGACAACAAGTTGCGTAATGTGATTCTGCTCCATTAGATGAAAAGCGTTCACAGCCATTTCGTTCTCGTCAATGGTTTTCGGTTTCTTTGACATGATGTCTTGGGCTGTCAGATTGTTTATGTTTCGCTCCGAGACAAGCATGCGTCGCAGGTCGCCGTCGGTGATGATACCGAGCAGATTGCTGTTGCTGTCGAGCACGACGGTGGCTCCCAAACGCTTCGAGGTCATCTCCATAATCACTCGTTTGATATTGTCGGTTGCCTGAACCTGAGGCTTTTCGTTGTTGACATACAAATCGCTGACACGCATATACAGTTTCTTGCCGAGTGCTCCGCCCGGATGATATTTGGCAAAATCGGCTGGAGTAAAACCACGGCATTCAAGCAGGGCCACAGCCAGTGCGTCACCCATGACAAGCTGCGCTGTGGTGCTTGATGTAGGTGCAAGGTTGTTGGGGCAGGCCTCATGAGCGGCGAAGGCGTTTATCACAATATCGGCTTGTTGCGCCAGATACGACTGTGTGTCGCTCACCATGGCTATCATCTTGTTGCGGCGAATCTTGAGAATAGGCACCAGCACTTTAATTTCGGGAGTGCTGCCGCTCCGCGACAGAAGCATCACGACATCGTTGTCCTGAATCATGCCCAAATCACCGTGAATGGCGTCGGCGGCGTGCATGAACAGGGCGGGGGTGCCGGTCGAGTTCATGGTGGCCACAATCTTCTGCGCAATAATGGCGCTTTTGCCTATGCCGGTTACTACAAGCCGGCCTTTGCTGTTGAAAATCAGCTCTACAGCCTTTGCAAACTCGTTGTCGATAAGATTTTTTAAATAGCTTATCGTATTGGTTTCCTGCTCAATAACGTTAGCTGCAATTCTGATTATTTCTTCTTTACTTTTCATCTTATTCGAATATGAGGTGGATAATGCTATCCACATCGGAAAAAATCATGAAATAAATATGGACAAAAATACAAACGTGTGATAAATTTTTTTATAAATTTATTATCCTGTTATAATTGATTTCAAATGGAGCTGAAAGATTATTTAAAACAGTATTTCGGTTTTGACACATTCAAGGGCAATCAGGAAGCTATAATCAAGAATATTCTTGAGGGCCGCGATACGTTTGTGCTCATGCCTACAGGCGGTGGAAAATCGCTCTGCTACCAGCTTCCGGCCATGTTGCAAGACGGCACAGCCATTGTGATATCGCCGCTCATTGCGCTTATGAAAAACCAGGTGGACGCTATCCGCGGGTTTAGTGAGGAGGAGGGTGTGGCGCATTTTCTGAACTCGTCGTTGTCGAAAACTGAGATACAGAATGTGAAGGAAGATGTGCTGGCGCATAAGACCAAATTGTTGTATGTGGCGCCGGAGTCGCTTGCCAAAGACGAAAACATACAATTCTTAAAACAAATCAAGATTTCGTTTTATGCCATTGACGAGGCGCACTGTATTTCGGAGTGGGGACACGATTTCCGCCCTGAGTACCGCAGTATCCGCAGCCGTGTTGATGAGATTGGCCGAGCACCTATAATTGCTCTTACCGCTACTGCTACGCCCAAGGTGCAGAGCGATATACAAAAAACGCTGGGCATGGTGAACGCCGATGTGTTCAAGTCGTCGTTCAACCGACCCAATCTTATTTATGAGGTAAGGCCGAAGCGCGATGTTACCCGCGAGATAATCAAGTATATAAAGAATAATTCCGGGAAATCGGGAATCATTTATTGCCTAAGCCGCAAGAAAGTTGAGGAACTTGCTGAAACTCTTGTTGTTAATGGCATAAAAGCCGCACCGTATCATGCGGGCCTTGAATCGTCGGTGCGTTCGGCCAATCAGGACAAGTTCCTTATGGAGGAGGTTGACGTGATTGTGGCTACCATTGCTTTCGGTATGGGTATCGACAAGCCTGATGTCCGGTTTGTCATTCACCACGATATGCCAAAAAGTCTTGAGGGTTACTATCAGGAGACGGGTCGCGCAGGCCGCGACGGAGGCGAGGGTCACTGCATCGCCTTCTATTCATATAAGGATATACAGATGCTTGAGAAATTTATGCAGGGCAAGCCAGTGGCAGAACAGGAGATTGGCCGGCATCTGTTGCTCGAGACTGTCGCCTATGCCGAGTCGGCTGTTTGCCGTCGTCGTCAGTTGCTGCATTATTTCGGTGAGGAATATACTGAGACAAACTGCGGCGCGTGCGACAACTGCCTGCATCCGCGCGAGACATTTGAGGGTAAGGACAGTATTGTGAAAGTACTGAAAACTGTCATCGCCGTTAAGGAGTTCTTCAAACCCGACCTTGTGGCCAGCGTGCTCTGCGGTGTTGCCGACAGTACTATTAAAGCATACAAATACAACGAGATACCTGAATTTGGAAGTGGCAAGGACCATGACGATAAATATTGGCAGACCATTATCCGTCAGGCTGTTGTTGCCAATCTGCTTGGCAAGAATATTGAGAACTATGGCTCGCTTACGGTAACTGAGGCCGGCTATGAGTTCATCAAGAATCCGCACTCGTTCATGATTGCCAAAGAACGTGATTTTGAGGAGGCCGACAACGAACCGTCGGAGGGCGGCGGTGCAATGGTGGCTGCTGATGAGACACTCTATTCGATGTTGTGTGATTTGCGGAAAGACATTGCCAAAAAACGCGGACTGCCGCCGTACATCATTTTCCAGGACCCGGCACTGCAGGACATGACCATTCATTATCCGATGAACTTGCAGGAGTTGGGCAACATTCCGGGTGTGGGGCAGGCTAAGGCTATGAAATTTGGCAAACCGTTCTGCGAACTCATAACAAAATATGTGAAAGAGAACGAGATAGAGCGTCCGGTCGACCTCGTTGTCAAAACCATGGGCAACAATTCGGGAATGAAACTTTACATTGTCCAAAGCATCGACCGCAAGCTTGGACTTGATGTCATTGCCGACGGCAAAGGCTTGGAAATGGATGAGTTACTGACCGAAATGGAGAAGATTGTGAATTCCGGCACCAAGCTCAATATCGATTATTACATTGATGAGAATATTGACGAGGATGCCCGTGACGATATTTACGAATACTTCCGTGAGGCAGAGACCGATTCGCTTGAAGAGGCGGTAAAGGAGCTTGGCGAGGACGATTACACCGAGGAAGAAATACGTCTGGTGCGCATAAAGTTCATCTGCGACGAGGCGTTCTGATGATTTTGTTATAACTGAAAAAGGCGGATTTTAGAGTCCGCCTTTTTTCGTTTTCTTTTTTTGGTCGGGATAAGCGACGCGTGTGTGGTATATGTTTTGCAGTTTCTGCTTAAATGTCTCTTTTATGGTGTTGATGTCGTTGAAGGTGATTTTCGCGTGGTTCATCTGCCCGTTTTCAATTTTATCGTTGAATATACGCTCTACAAGCTCATCGATTGTTTTCGAAGAGTAATCCTTCAGTGTCCTTGACGCCGCTTCAATTGAGTCGGCCAGCATCAGTATAGCCGTCTCTTTTGTCGACGGTAGTGGGCCAGGATAGCGGAATTTGGCGATGTCGGTGTTTTCCTGTCCATTTTGCTCGACGGCTTTGTTGTAGAAATATCTTACCAAATCGGTGCCGTGGTGCGTTTCAATGAAATCGACAACTCTTGGCGGCAGTTTGTGCTCTTTGGCAAGCGTCACACCGTTGGTTACGTGACTGATAATAATCTCGGCGCTTTGTTCGGGCTGAAGCTGGTCATGCGGATTAATGCCAACCTGATTTTCAGTAAAATACTGTGGAGCGATAGTTTTGCCGATGTCATGGTAGAGCGCGCCTACACGTGTCAGCAGCGGATTGCCGCCAATGTTGCGGCTTGCGTCCTCGGCCAGATTGGCAACCTGCATAACATGCTGGAACGTGCATGGGGCTTTCTCGGCCAGCTCGCGCAGAAGCGGATTGTTGGTGTCGGCCAGTTCGAGCAGCGTCACATCTGATACAAAACCGAAAATCTTCTCAATCAAGAAGATGAGCGGATAGCATAGGAACAGGAACAACCCGTTTATAATCAGCCACATATACGGACGCAGGCTTATCGTCGACAGTTGTCCTTCCTGCAGCAGCGACAATGCTGTGTAGGCAAGAATGTACGCCAACGCCACAAGAAGCACAGCCCCCATTAGCTGGCGCAACTTGGTTATACGCATCAGTGTGAATACGGCCACCGTTCCCGCAATTGCTTGAAGGAAAATGAATTGGAACCCATTCGCTGACATCAGCCCGCAAATCAGAATGGTGATAATGTGAGCAAAAAAGGCGAGTCGTCCGTTGTAGAAGGTCTTTATGATGATTGGCAGGATGACAATCGGCAGAACAAGTGTGTTGCCAATTTGCAGGCGCACCAGAACACACATCATTATAATAATGGTGACAATCATCCCGATGAGCAGAATAAGCCGACGTACTTGCCCGAATATTTCGATATTGTAGAAATAGATGTATAAATACAACAGCGTCAGCAAGATAATTATAATGAGAGACTGCCCCACAGTAATCCACGATATGGTGGATGTTGCCACTCCGTAGTTCTGGTACTCGCGTCGCAGCGACTCCAGAATGCGCAGGTTGCTGTCGTTCATAAGCTCGTTGCGGGCTATAATCAGCTGCCCGGCACGCACCATTCCGTGCGATGTCGAAAGCTGTTGTCCTAGCTGCTCGCGGGCTTTGGCGGTGGTTGTCTTGTCGTATTCAATGTTCGGTTTTATGAAATCGTACATGTTGAAGCCGTCGGCTGTTGCAAGCGATGTCAGGCTGCTTTGGAATGTCATGTTAATCTGCCGGCTAACAAACTCTTGCGCCGAGCGAACGGTAAAAATCTCAGTTGCCGGCACAACCCTCGAAACCTTGTCTTCGACCAGCACCACCAATGCTTGGTTGTCGCTTTTTTCGATAATGTCGCTGTAACTAGTTATGCCTTTGCTATACATGAAACTCAGGCAGTTAGCCGCAAAATTGTAGATGTGCGTTTTCAGAGTGTCCGGTTTGATGTCGGCCTGCGGATATTTGACCAGCATTGCCTCTAACGCGACGGCAAATCTGTGGTCGAACTCTTGCTCAAAGCGTATTTTCTGCTCGGGATAGACTTCCGACAGAACATTGAAATATGGTTTGGCGTTTTTGTAGTTGTTTTCGCGCTCCTCCTTAATCTCGGCGTCGGTTTTCAGCACCACAAAGTCGAACGGAGCGTACAAATCCTCATGCTGCCATGCTTTGCCTTTCTGTAACTCGTATCTGAATTGGCGCTGTTTGGGCAAAAATAGCACTATTATGGCCACTGCCACAACAAAGATGATTGCGGCAATCCACTTGTTGTGCCGCGCAACCGATTCTACTGACGATGCCATATCAATATAATTTTCACCAAATGTACCATTTTTGCCCGATGCGCAAGCCCCGATGTATAAATTCAGCATTTTATTTATTTTTGGAAATAATAATGTTTGAACTGATGAGGCGCATACTATTAACTTTGGTTTCCGTTTTTCTGATGTCGCAGATGTCGGTTGCTCAGTCCGACAAGAAACTGCTGACGGTAAGTGTCGGTTTTTATAATCTTGAGAATCTGTTTGATACCATTAACGACCCCAACACCAACGATGAGGAGTTTCTGCCCGGAGGAAAGAACCATTGGACCTCGGAGCGATATTTGAAAAAAGTTGACAACATGGCGTATGCCATAAGCCGCATTGGCGACAACCTGATGCCTCTGCCGCCGATGATTCTTGGTATTTCGGAGATTGAGAACCGCGTTGTTGTTGAGGATGTTGTCAAAAACGATAATCTGAAAAAATACAATTATCAGATTGTGCATTACGACTCGCCCGACCGTCGCGGAGTTGACGTCGGGCTCATCTATAATCCGTCGTATTTCACCGTTACCAGTTCGGCTGTCCACAGGCTCGATTACAGCAGCGACACATCGTTCCGTACCCGCGACCAACTTGTGGTTACAGGCACTATTTATGGCGAAACTCTGCACATAATTGTCTGCCACTGGCCGTCGAGGCGTGGAGGAGAGGCCCGCAGTCGTCCGTTGCGCAACGCCGCCGCCGACCTCAGCCGCCACATTATCGACTCGCTGCTGGCCTTGGATTCCAACGCAAAAATAATTATGATGGGCGACTTGAACGACGACCCAAACGATGTGAGCCTTCTGGAGCGTGTAAACGCCAAGAGCGAGCGCACTGATGTCGATTCAAAATCGATGTACAACCCATATTATAATATGTATAAGAAGGGCGATGGCTCGCTTGCCTATCGCGATGCATGGAACAATTTCGACCAGATAATGGTTTCACCGGCACTTGTAAAAGACGGAAGTAGCTCTTTTACAATAAAATCCGCTAAAATCTATAATGCCAATTTTCTGACCAACACCAAGGGACAATATCGCGGCTATCCGTTCCGCACCTTCTCTTACGGCAGTTTTATCGGTGGTTACAGCGACCACTATCCGGTTTATATTCTGTTAGTTAAAGAAAAATAGGGCGGCAAGGCGAAAAAAATATATAATGATGTTGGCGAAAATATTCTTTTGCCAAATTTGCAGATGAAAAAAACAGGCGATGAACGAGAGTCTTTACGATAAATTACAAAGCGTTGCCAAGCTGATTTCCAACAACTTCAGTACTATCGATGAGCCTATCGACATGAAGTTGCAGACGGCTTATTTTCTGCGCTCGAAGAAGGTAAAGGAGGTTCATAAGGACAATAAGCCTGAGCTTGAGCAGATTGCCGACTTGTACGACCCCTCGCTTACCAATGAGCAGATTGAGGAGCGTCTGATTCTGCTTAGCGACATCGATGACCCGCGTGCCTATCGCATTCTTGAGGAGTTTGCCCAGAAATCGGAAAACCGACTGCACAAATGGGCGGTTATGGCGCAACAGGAGAGCAAAATGCTGATTGAAGGCAGTTTGTTGAACGAGCGACAGATTTTTGTTTCTACCGGATTGGGAGGGCGCGGCAATCTTCTGCGCTATTTTGTCGGGCTTGTCGGCCACGGCGTTGAGGAGTTTGAACCCTATCAGCAGCATATTATACAATCGGAATTCGAAACGGCACTGCGCACAAATCGCTCTGAGCTCGAAAAAGTTGAGTTTCAAGGCCGTTATGCCGCATTGACAATGCTAATTCCGCTTGATGTGCCTTTCCACGATGTGCTTTTGCGAGCTGTTGAGGAGTGCAACCAATATGGAAACTTCCTTGAGGAGGATTTTTTAGTGACAAATGTCCGCATGTTATCGTTCGATGATATGGAGGAGATAGTGAAGAACCGTCAGCACGAAAGCAGCGGCAGTGGCAGCGAAGGTTTCGACTCCATATTCGATGATATTGACCCCTCCGAGGAGTAGTTGCACTTCTCGCCAAATAAGCCATTTTTTGCATTTAATGTTATCAAGGCGCACGCGACGTAATGGTAGTGCCGTGCTTCCCGTGAAGTCAAATTTCATATTTCAGTTATGAAGCACTTTTTTTATCAAAATTCGTCACCATTTGCGACATTTTTGTGCTTGATGCTACATTTTTTACGTTTACCCCGTAATTTTTCTTTATCATAATAACACATTGGTTATAAACATGTTGTGATAAAAATGTAACGTATGAGAAACGAATTGTAACAAGGTTGATAGATAATTTAACACAAGTAATAGTATGTGTAACATGGCAGACTTGCCAACTGACAAGCGCAATCTATTTTTGGCACAAAAGATTCAGCAAGAATCAGAATTTTATGTTTAACTAAAACAAAAAAGCAAAATGAAAAAGATTTATCTATTATCTGCTGTTGCTTGCATGTTCGCATTCACAGCAAATGCTCAGGACTTCGTATGGCCTGACAAAGCAAAAGGTAATTATGGTTACAATGAGTGGTGGACAGATGGTGGTGCTTCTTCAGATTTGGAAGAAGTTGACCAAATTTCTGGTACTGCTCTTGGTGGCAAAGTTGCTAAAGTAGTCGTTCCAAAAGCTGGTAACGATTGGGATGTTGAGTTCTGCAACATTCTTCGTGGTAACAAAGGCCAAGAAGTAGGTGCTACTTTTACTTTTGACTGCGAGATTTTCTGGTCTTCAGCTTGTGCATCTGATACCGCAGAAATCCATCTTTTGACTGGTAAGATTGGTGATACTGGTCACGAAGATTGGCAGTGGAATGCTGACGCTAACACCGAGCTTGTTGCTGATGGTGGTTTTTGGTCAGTTCACAACGTAGCAAGGAAAATCGCCAAGAACGAATGGACAAAAGTTTCTTGGGGTGAGGGTATAACCCTTGGTGAAATTGGTGGTACTCAGGCTGTATGTATCCAAATCAACTTGGATAACAATGCAGGTACAAACCTTGGTGCATTCTACTTCCGCAACATCGTTATCAAGATGGGTAAGAAGACAACTCTCGAGTACTACACTATTGCTGGTGAGACTGCTGTTGACGAAGTTGCTGCTGTTAATGCTTTCGTAGCTGGTGACGTTCTTTACGCTTCTGAGGCTGCCGACGTTGTTGTTTACAACATCAGCGGTGTAGCTGTTAAGGCTGCTAAGAATGTTACTTCACTCAGCGTATCTGACCTGAAAGCTGGTCTGTACATCGCTAAAGTTGGTAACAAGACAATCAAGTTTGTGAAATAAATTTAACAACTGATTGCTGAATTTTTGGGGGCTGTCCTTCGGGGCAGCCTCTTTTTTTTGTTTATGTCTTAAAGTCTATGGTATTGTTTGCACTATGATAAAACGCAAGCAGCTGTCGAATTCTTTATCATGGCTTTGTTTTTATGAGGACAGTGCCGATGGTAATCAATATGTGAGTAGTTAGTAGTTCTTCGATTCTTGTTTTCTCCCATCAGTTTAATACTGTTTTATTCGCAGAAGTTGTTGTATGTTATAGGGAGAAGTGAATGGAGTCCTTTACTACATTGCTACACAAAAGAACAATCTGTAGGATTAATTTACTAGAATGCCATATGAGGTTGTTGCTAAATGGTATAATTCTGTAACAGAACAGCATCGCGGAATCTTTTTTGCATTCATACAATTCACTCAACGGCTTCTGTGTTCGTTTAGCTGAGTATCCCCATTTCTCATTGGTGGCTGATGATAAAAAAAGCCGCATCTCTGCGGCTCTTTTTCATTATCAGATTTTTGTTTCAATTACAAAGTTTTTGCAGGGTCGGTCAGTTGGTCTTTGTAGTAAACCTCGTAGTGAAGGTGGTTGCCGGTTGATGTTCCTGTTGAGCCTACATAGCCAATCAGGTCGCCTTTCTTTACTTTGTCGTTGGTTTTGACAACCATTTTCGACATGTGTGCATAACCGGTCTTGTAGCCGTTCTGGTGATTCAGTTTGATGAAGTTGCCGTAACCGTTGCACACACCGGCAAAAGCTACAATGCCGTCGGCTGTAGCGTAGATTGGCGTGCCGTTTGGCGATGCAAGGTCAACACCTTTGTGGAAGCTCTTTTTCCCATAAACAGGGTGGATTCGCTCACCAAATGGTGATGATATACGGGTGTAGGTGCAAGGTTTGCCATTTGGACCTACGCCAGTATCGGTAGCTTTCTTTGTCTCTTGTTTAGGTTCGGCTTTTTTCTCCTCTTTTTTAGGTTCAGCTTTTTTAGGTTCAGCTTTTTTGGGTTCTTCCTTTTTGGTCTCTTGCTTTGGTTCAGCCTTTTTCTCCTCTTTCTTAGGCTCTGCTTTTTGTTTTTCCTCTTGTTTTGGTTCTACTTTTTGCTGTTCTTTCTTCGGCTCCTCTTTTGGCTGAGCATTAGCGCTTTCAGTCTGGTTTATGACATCGCTTATTATGCTTGCCAGTTTGTTGGTAGCCTCCTTCACCTGCTGCGATGTGGCATTTTCGGTGTCAGTGCCGGTCAGTTGCTTCATCAGTTCACTTGACGAAGTATTAGCAATAATATTTTTTTCTTTTATAGCGTTGTCCGAAAGTTCTTTCGAATTGATAGTCGATTTAGGGGCTTTTGCCTTGCTTGTGATTTCAATGTTGTCATCGGACGACATAAGGTCGATAGATGAAATTTCAGAATCGTACATCCGGTTCATTGCCCGTTTGTAGTCCTCAACGGTTTGTTCATACTCTGCCCGCAGCGCTTCTATGCCCTGCTGACGCTCTTTTGCAAAATCCTCAAATTCTTGATTTTGCTGCCTTACAAACTCTTCAAAGCTCTGGGCCTTAACGCTCTGCCCTATTCCTGCGGCAAACAAAAATGCCGCAACCAATGGAAAATATTTCCGATTCATAGTAGTATGGTTTTAGTTTTCAAAATTTAAAAGTAATAAAAAAATGTATCTGCAAACTATGACGCTCAAAAACGCGATAAGGTTGCTTGCTTTCAAAAAAAATAGTCGCTTCAGCAACTATTCAAAAGTGTTCAAATTGTGGGGGGGCGCTTGCCTACGGATTTTTTTTCGTTCTTATCGCCGCCAAAGCACAAAATCGGGGCGAAGGATGAAGGTGAAGGCGTAGGTGTAGTCGAACGCTGAATTTTTAATATCGTAGTAGCCGACGGCAGTCAAAGCGGCTGTGAAATAATCGGTTATGTCTTTGGCAAGATTCAGTTCGCCTGTGAGCATACTGCGGTGCTTCTGGTCGGTGGCGCCGTCGTACGACTGGCACATATACATTGGGTTGCCCTGCTGGGCAATGAAACCATCGGCAAGCCAATAACCAACTGTCAGGCTGCTCTTTTCGTGCATCAGCCTGACATCGAACAACCAACCCCAACCACTCTGGTAGAGACTTTCTGGTGTGGGTGAATTATCCTTGTAACCAAGTACTTGCGATGATGCGCCAATGCCGCTAATAAAACCGTTGATATGGTGAGTGAGTTGCGCACCGCCCGAAACGTAGTAGAACAGCCGCATTGGTGTTGTGTCGGTATCTATCTGTCCGCCACGGTGGAAAATGGTGAACGATGCAGGAATTTCCAGTTCAAGAGCATCGGAAGACAGGGTCTTCCATCCAATCGACAGTCCGCCATAAATCTGCTCTTTCTTATTGTCCCCGCGGAAGATAAAATCCTGCCAATCGACCCACACATCGGCAAACAGGCGGTTTGTGTTATAGACAATCTGCATTCCGTTCTCGTAGTTGTTGACGAGTTGCCGCTCACGGTGCATCACAGGTTCTGGCAGGCGGTGGAACGACGCGCCGTTGATGGTGCCCATAGTCACGGCAAGTTTATCGGTGTGCCAAGTGACGGAATAGACTGGCAGACAGTCGGTAAACTTGTCGAGCCCGGAATATTTTGTGAGTCGCACACCCGCCTTTGCCTTGATATTCGGTGTGAAATGATATTCAAGCGCCGGCTGCAAATTGAAACCAATGAGAGTGTAGCCCTTGTCAATTGGGCCGAAAAACTCGTTGTTCCACAAAAAGTTGTAGTTGTCAATTGTCAGATGCAATGCTGCCGAATCGGCCTTCAGCAAACGCTCAACATCGCTCTCGGAAGCGAAGTATTGGGCAGGGGCGATTAGGGGCAGCATTAGCAATATGGTAAGAATCTTGCGCATTGACAGTGAGTTATACGTTTTCGAAGTTATAAGTTTTAAGTTCTTGGTTAAAGGTTTTACAAGTTGAAATTACACTTCTTATCTTCCATTGTCTGTTGTCTATCGTCAGTAGTCTTTTAGAACAGCGTTCCCTGCTGTGGGTCGGGTGAAAAGCGTGTGCGCCCAAGATGACTGTAAGCTTTTTCGGTGGCTTCGCGGCCGCGGGGTGTGCGCTTGATGAAGCCTTCCTGAATGAGGAACGGCTCGTAAACTTCTTCCACTGTGCCGCCATCTTCGCCCACGGCGGTAGCAATGGTGGTGATGCCCACCGGACCGCCTTTGAACTTGTCGATGATGGTTGTCAGAATGCGGTTGTCCATCTCGTCGAGGCCGTACTGGTCGATGTTGAGGGCGCGCAACGAGAACTGCGCAATCTCAAGGTCGATATGGCCGTTGCCTTTCACCTGTGCAAAATCGCGCACACGTCGCAACAGAGCGTTGGCGATACGCGGCGTTCCACGACTGCGTGACGATATCTCGAAGGCTGCATCATCGTCAATGGGCACCTGAAGAATTGATGCCGAGCGTTTAACGATTTTCTTCAGCGTCTCAGCATCGTAATACTCAAAATGCAGATTGATGCCGAAGCGTGCACGCAACGGGCTTGTGAGTAATCCGGCGCGTGTGGTGGCGCCTACCAATGTGAACGGGCATAGCGACAACTGCACCGAACGTGCGGCAGGGCCTTTATCTATCAGAATATCAATCCGAAAATCTTCCATTGCCGAGTAGAGATACTCTTCAACAACGGGGTTCAGTCGGTGAATCTCATCAATGAAAAGCACATCGTTAGGCTCAAGGCTGGTAAGGATTCCCGCAAGGTCGCCCGGTTTGTCGAGCACCGGTCCCGATGTAACTTTGAATCCCACGCCCAATTCGTTGGCCACGATATTGGCCAAGGTGGTTTTGCCCAATCCCGGAGGACCGTTGAGCAGAAGATGGTCGAGAGGCTCGCCGCGCATTTTTGCGGCTTCAACAAAAACCTTCAGGTTGTCGAGTATTCGCGGCTGTCCGTTGAAGTCGCTGAACGACAAGGGGCGGAGCTTGTTCTCATACTCCTTGTCGGATATAATGTTGGCATTCTGCCGTATGTCAAAACTTTCGTCCATAATGCGGCAAGATAGTGGAAAATTGGGAAATGGTGGAATAATGTTGTTGTAAAAAGCGCTTCAGGCAGATATATTAGCATACAAAAAATTGAAAATCTTGTTGTTAGCGCCGTGGCTAAAAATAAAAAAGGGAACCCGAAAGTTCCCTTTTTCTGACTGAGATTACCCGTAAGCGGGTATTAATCAACTTATTGTCTTATTTTTTCAAATACTCGTCCATTGCACCGGCGGCTTTGCGGCCATCACCCATTGCAAGGATAACTGTTGCACCACCACGAACAATGTCGCCACCTGCAAACACATCGCTAACAGCCGATTGCATTGTCTCCTCGCCAACAACGATTGTGCCTTTCTTCGAAATCTCGAGGCCTTTAAAGTTGGTCGGGATAATTGGGTTTGGTGATACACCAATGGCAACAATTACAAGGTCAGCCGGAATGGTTTCGGTCTTACCCTCAATGGCAACTGGCGAACGACGTCCCGAAGCGTCGGGCTCACCCAACTCCATCACTTGAAGCACGGCCTCTTTCACGCGGCCATTCTCATCAGCGTGGTATTCGATTGGGTTGTGAAGTACGTGGAAGTCGATGCCTTCCTCCATTGCGTGGTGAACCTCCTCGGCACGTGCCGGAAGTTCGTCCAAACCACGACGGTAAACCAAAGTAACGGTCTCGGCACCCATACGTTTTGCTGTGCGGGCAGAGTCCATTGCAGTGTTACCACCACCGCAAACAACCACGTTTTTGCCTTTCAGCACAGGGGTGTCGGCACCTTGTCCGCGGCCAGCGCCCATCAGGTTGATACGTGTCAGATACTCGTTCGACGACATCACACCAATAAGGTTTTCGCCTGGAATATTCATAAAACGCGGCAGACCAGCTCCCGAACCGACGAAAATGCCGTCGAAGCCCATCTCGTGCAGTTGCTCGTAACTGATTGTCTTGCCGATAATTGTGTTCGGCTGGAAGTTAACTCCCATCTTGCGCAGAGTGTCGATTTCGGCATCAACAACGCTGTTTGGCAGACGGAATTCAGGAATACCATATTTGAGTACACCGCCAATCTCGTGAAGTGCCTCAAACACGGTTACATCGTAACCCAATTTAATCATATCGGCTGCAAAAGCCAAAGCTGACGGACCTGAACCAACGGTGCAGACTTTCTTGCCGTTCTTGGCAGCGCATTCGGGTGCTTTCATCTTTCCCGACTCACGCTCGTAGTCAGCAGCAAAACGTTCCAGATAACCGATAGCAACCGGTTTCTGTTTCATTTTCAGCTTTATGCAGTTGCCCTCGCACTGTTTCTCCTGCGGGCAGACACGTCCGCAGACAGCCGGCAGACTCGATGTCTTTTTGATTGTGGCAATTGCGCCTTCAAAATCTTCGTTTTCAATCTGTTTAACGAATGTCGGGATGTTGATTCCAACCGGGCAGCCCTTCATACACGATGGGTCGGCGCAGTCCAAGCAGCGTTGTGCTTCAGCCACAGCCATCTCCTTTGTAAGACCTTGTTGGACCTCCTCGGTGAATGTTTTCACGCGGTAGTCGGGTGTCAGTTCGGGCATTTTTACGCGCTCCAGAGCACCACGGTCTTTCGGACTCATCTTCTTGCGCAACTCATCACGCCATGGCTCATTACGCAGAGCCAATATTTCTTCTTTTGTCATCTCTTTCGTTTTTTTATTTTGAATTATATGCTGCAAGTGCCTCTGTCTCTTGCGGTTTGTAGGCGCGCATACGTGTCATCACCTCGTCGAAATCGATTTTGTGGGCGTCGAACTCGGGTCCGTCAACGCAGACGAACTTGGTTTTGCCGTCTACCGTCACGCGGCAGGCGCCACACATTCCGGTGCCGTCCACCATAATGGTGTTAAGGCTTGCCACGGTTGGGATTTCGTACTTCTTTGTGGTGAGCGACGCGAATTTCATCATAATAGTCGGGCCAATCACTATCGACTTGTCAATCTTTTCTTTAGCAATGGCTTTCTCCATACCGACGGTCACGTTACCTTTTTCGCCGTACGAGCCGTCGTCGGTCATAATTATTACCTCATCTGACCATTTGCGCATTTCGTCCTCAAGAATGATAAGGTCTTTCGAACGTGCCGCCAGAATAGTAACTACGCGGTTTCCAGCCTTTTTCATCGCCTCGACGATAGGAAGCAGCGGGGCCACGCCCACACCGCCGCCGCAAGCCAGCACGGTGCCGAATTTCTCAATCTCGGTGGCGCGTCCAAGCGGGCCCACAACGTCGGTCACATAGTCGCCTACGTTCAGGTCGGTGAGTTTGCACGACGAAACTCCCACACGCTGCACAACAAGGTCGATAGTGCCTTTCTCGACGTTGGCTGCCGAAATGGTCAA
Organism: Salinivirgaceae bacterium; assembly: GCA_017557605.1. GTDB lineage: Bacteria > Bacteroidota > Bacteroidia > Bacteroidales > SZUA-534 > RUG13583. Next base: position 4,488 of record JAFYYJ010000122.1, on the reverse strand, counting down.
GGGGATACGCTCTCCCTTTTCGCCAACTTTAACAATCACAAAGTGTCCCGCCTTGCGCGATTTGGCAATAAGCGGTGCCTCAATCTCGAGCCTTACCACATTTTCAGAGAAGTGCTCTTTTGCAACAATCTTATTCACTTAAAAACGTTTTTTATTGATTATCATCAATTTGCCTATAAACGGCAGTTTTCTTTTCTACAAAAAGTGGGCAAATGTATTAAACAATTCAATATGCGGCCAAGCAAAAGTCCGCCACAGCCGCCCGTTGAGGCACTGACCGCCGCAATTCGGTTTAATTCAGTGATATACAAACCGTAAGTGATTTTCGTAAATAGCGAAAACGCCTAAATTCATACCTATTATTTATATGAAAATATGGATGTGAACTAACTTTAAAAAACGAAGCGGACAAGCATAAAAAAAGCGCATAACTGTTATGCGCTTTTTTATGTTGTTATGTAACAGCGGTTTATTTGTAGTTTCCGTATGCGTCGGCAACCACAACAATTGTGTTGTTATGTTTGTCATTTCCGCCAGCCTGAGGCATTGTGACCTTACCAACCATTGCAACGCTGCCACCTTCAAGCTCAATAGCGGCTTGCAAATCAGAACTTGTGGTTGTGTTGTAGTTAAAATCGGAATCAGGTTTGTCATTAACGGCCAACGCCTTGTTGCTGAGTTCGTTAAGGTCGGCGTCAAGAATCATGTATGCGCCTTTGGTAACAACCTGCTTGGCATCGGTGTAGAAACGCGAACCATAGAGTAGCACTTTTCCCGATGACAGCCATAAAGCACCGTTGCTTGTGAAATCGTTCAGGTTCGATGTGCGTTTGGTGTTGCCGTTGCCGTCGAGTTTGAAGACTTTGGTTTGCAGCACACCAGTGCGCAGCGTAAGTCCGCAAGCATAGTAGATATCACCGTTTTTGCTCACTGTAATGTTTTGTGAGTAGAAGTTTGACGGCATGTCGACACCGCTTTTCTTCCAAAGTATATTGCCGTCAGCCGAAAGCTTGTAAAGTATTGGAATATACTCTGTTGCGTTATCGTTATACTTGCGTCCAAGAACTATTACGTTGTCTTCGTTGTCGGCGACGATGATGTCAGCTGATTCGTTGGGTTCGCTTGATATTTTCTTGGTCCAAACCATTAATCCGTTATCATTAAAGCAGCTGAGCATAATGTCAAATTTACCTTTTGTCGGTGTATGTGTCGATATTGCCAGAACTTGCTTGCCTACAGTAGCTTGCGAAACAAATGAGCTCTGCTCCAAATCATCGAATTTATTCAGTCCAGCTTCTTTATAGGCAGCTGACAATTTCACTTGCATTGCTTCGAGTTGGCTTGTTCCCGAATTGACAAGAACACTGTATGAGCCGTCGGTTTGACGTGAGAAACCGCTGATATTGTGAAGCTTATCGATATTAACAATGCTTTCAGATGTTTTTATCATTGTCTTGTTCAGCTCAATAACCTGAATGGCATGCGATGCATAATTTGCATCTGAGCATTGATTAAGGATAACCATTCCGTTATCGGTTGGCTTAACATCGATTGTTTTAGAATTAATGAAATTTTGGTTGGTATTAACATAGTAGAAAATACCTTGTTGTGCGCTTGCACTGAAGCCTAACGATAAGGCAGTCAGCAACAAAATTGGTTTTACTTTTTTCATATCATATTAATTACAAGGTGCAAATATAGAAATTTATACAAATAATAATCTATCGTGTTTTGCACTGTTGGTATTAAGCATTTTCCAGAGCCTTTATCTGCTCGTCGATTGCCTTAATTTTGGCTTCGGCGTCGGCTTGTTTCTTGCGCTCATTCTCGACAACAGCTGCAGGGGCACCATTTACAAACTTCTCGTTCGAGAGTTTCTTCATCACCGATTGCAGGAATCCCTCGAGATAGGTGCGGTCGGCGCGAAGTTTTGCAAGCTCGGCTTCAACATCGATGTTGCTGCCAAACGGAACGTAGAACTCTGTGGTCTGAACCATGAATGCCACCGTGCCGTCAACTTTCTGGCTGACAATCTCAATCGACTCAGTATTGCCCATCTTTGCCAAAACGCTGTCGAACTGTGCGTTGTAGCCTTTGCTGCCTTTGTTCACAAAGAGTTTGATGGCGTCGCGGTTCGGGATTTTCTTGTCAGTGCGCACGGTGCGAATTTCGGCAATTGTCTGCTTAACATTTTCGAATTCAGCCAGATAATCTTCGCTGAACGCACCAGCCTCAGGCCATTTGGCAACTATCAGGCTGTCAGCCTTATCGCGGTCTTTTATCGATTGCCAAATTTCCTCGGTGATGAACGGCATAAACGGATGCAGCAGTTTGAGCATCTTCTCAAACAACTCAATCACAGCATTATAAGTCTTGACGTCGCAAGCTGTTTGATATGCTGGCTTAACCATCTCAAGGAACCATGCTGAGAATTCGTCCCAGAACAGGCGGTAAACGGTCATCAAGGCTTCTGACAGACGGAACTTGTCGAAGTGGTCGTTCAGTTGCTCGATGGTGCTGCTCAACTTTTGGTTGAACCACTCGATGGCCACACGTGCGGCATCGGGTTGCGGCAGTTTATCGTCCACATCCCAGCTGTAAACCAGACGGAAGGCATTCCAAATCTTGTTGGCGAAGTTGCGGCCTTGCTCGGGCAGCGAATCGTCGTAAAGCAAGTCGCCACCGGCCGGTGAGCAGAGCAGCATTCCAACACGAACGCCGTCGGCGCCATAGTCGGCAATGAGCTTGAGCGGGTCGGGTGAGTTGCCGAGCGATTTTGACATCTTGCGGCCCAACTTATCGCGCACAATACCAGTGAAATAAACGTTGCGGAAAGGCACATCGTGCTGATATTCCTCACCTGCCATAATCATACGGGCAACCCAGAAGAAGATAATATCGGGGCCAGTTACAAGGTCACAGGTGGGGTAGTAGTAGTTAATCTCCTTGTTCCCAGGGTTATTGATTCCGTCGAAAAGCGAAATCGGCCACAACCACGATGAGAACCAAGTGTCGAGCGCATCCTCGTCGTGACGAAGTTGGTCAATGGTAATCGATTCGAATCCAGCGATTTTGCGAGCCTCAACCAGCGCTTCTTCGGCTGTGAGAGCAACCACAAATTTCTCGTCTTCGCCTTCGGCAGTCGGCAGGAAGTAAGCCGGGATACGGTGTCCCCACCAGAGTTGGCGGCTGATGCACCAGTCCTGAATATTCTCGAGCCAGTTGCGGTATGTCGATACGTATTTGTTAGGATGGAACTTGATTTTTCCTTCGAGCACCGGCGGCAGAGCAATGTCGGCAAAGTGCTTCATCGACAAGAACCACTGCTTGCAAAGGCGCGGCTCGACGGCCGTGTCCTGATTGCGCTCCGAGTAGCCTACCTTGTTGTCGTAGTCCTCAATTTTCTCCATCAAGCCGGCATTTTCAAGGTCAATGGCAATCTGCTTGCGCACGTCCATACGGTCTTGTCCGACATAGAGTCCGGCAGCCTCTGACAATGTTCCGTCGGGGTTGAAAATATCGATGATTTCCAGATTGTGAGTCTGTCCGAGTGCGTAGTCGTTGGCATCGTGAGCAGGCGTAACTTTCAGACAGCCAGTACCAAATTCGATGTCAACATAACGGTCCTCGATAACCGGAATTACACGTCCAACGAGCGGCACAATTACCTTGTGACCGCGCAGCCATTGGTTTTTCGGGTCTTTCGGGTTGATACACATTGCAGTATCGCCCATAATTGTCTCCGGACGGGTAGTGGCCACAACAGCGTAGTAGCCTTTCGCATCCTTATGCAGAACCTCGCCCTCTGCGCCTGTTGGTTTCACCGGATTTTCGGCCGCATCAGCCACATAATAACGCAGATAGTAGAGTTTGCTCTTCTCCTCGCGGTAGATAACCTCTTCGGTGCTCAACACGGTTTGCGCTTTCGGGTCCCAGTTGACCATTCGCAAACCGCGGTATATTAAACCCTTACGATATAAATCGACAAAAACTTTCAGCACCGACTCGCTGCGCGGACCGTCCATTGTGAAGGCTGTGCGGTCCCAATCGCACGATGCGCCCAACTTTTTCAGTTGCTCAAGAATGACGCCGCCGTGCTCTTCCTTCCATTCCCAGGCGTGTTTCAGGAACTGTTCACGGGTCAGGTCCGATTTTTTGATGCCCTCTTTGGCAAGTTTGGCAACCACTTTAGCCTCGGTGGCGATTGATGCGTGGTCGGTACCCGGAACCCAGCATGCATTACGGCCCATCATACGGGCGCGACGCACCAGAATGTCCTGAATGGTGTTGTTGAGCATATGGCCCATGTGCAATACGCCAGTAACGTTCGGTGGCGGAATTACAATGGTATATGGTGTGCGTTGGTCGGGTGCGGAATGGAAAAACTTGTTTTCCATCCAGAACTTGTACCACTTTTCTTCGGCATCAGCCGGATTGTACCTTTTTTCAAGTTCCTTTTTCATTCCTATTTCGATTTCAAATTGTTAC
>JAFYYJ010000121.1 GCA_017557605.1 Salinivirgaceae bacterium | reverse complement strand
TGCTATGGACACACGTACGTATGTCAATAATCTTAAGAGCTTCCTTGCAAAGCCGCCGTTCAATCTTGAATCGAAGGTTTATATGCGCGGTCTGGGTGAGGCATGGCTGATTATCGGAGAAAAGTAAATAAAATAGAAGAACCATGAGAAAGAGATTATTATTGATGGGTTTTGCGGCATTGCTCACAAGTGCGGCATTTGCGCAGAACAATAACGGCAAGGCCGACGATATGGAACGCATAGCGATAACTCCGGTTGTCGATGCGCAGGATGCGCCTATGGCCTCTAAAGATATGCTGGCCAGCAAGATGCGCCAGATATGCACTCTCAACGGATTGGCTGGCGAAGGCAGCAATCCGCTGTTCTCGATGAAAGCGACAATCGATGTTCTGAGCAAAGAGCTTACAGCTACAGCTCCTCCAATGCACGCTCTGACTATGTCTGTCAATCTTTTTATTGTGGATAACGAGACTGGCAATGTCTACAGCCAGACCTCGGTAGAAGTGAAAGGTGTTGGACAGAACGAGACCAAGGCCTACATAGCCGCAATGCGTAACATCGATCCGAAACGCGGTCAGTTCAAGGCTTTTGTCGACCAAGGCAAAAACAAGATTATCGAATTCTATAACTCGCAGTGCGATTTTGTGATTTCGAAGGCTAATGCGCTGAAGGCTCAAGGCCGCACTCAGGAGGCTTCGCAGGTGCTCTATTCGGTGCCTAAAGTCTGCAAAGACTGCTACGACCAATGCATGCAGATGGCTGGTAATATGCCGGTTAGCAGCAGCGATTCGGGCGTAAGCCAGGCCGACGGCAGCGGCAACGATGATGTGCAAACTGTTGAATCGAACACAATGGAGATTGATAATGGTATTTTTGTGAATTTCAAAGGCTGCAAACGCTATGGCAACAAGTCGCGTATGACCTTCAATATTGAAAATCAGAACAAAAAGGATTACGAATTTAAAATTTATCGTAGTAACATTCGCGTTATTGATGGCGAAGGCAACAGCGTGGAAACCGACATGGCTAAGATTGCTGGCGAGGAATTCTCATATAATAAAACAGCCACCATTATGAATGGCACACCAGTAGTTCTTGAATGTGAGTTCAAAGATGTTGATACGATAAAGATGTTTGAGATTGTTAAGGATGGAATAACCTATCGTATGCGTCTTAACCTTGATTGTCAATAAGTTTCATTAGTATAGAGGAAGGGCGGCTCGCAAGGGTCGCCTTTTTTTGTGAGCACAAACACAACTTTTGCTAGTTACTCGTAAAATGCCATATATTTGTATCCGCAAATGAAGCAGCGTAGAAACATATCGGCCCTAATTCTGCTGACAGTTTTTCTGGCACGCATTGCCGTGTTGTCAGTGCATACGCACGAGCCAGTGTATCACACTGACTATGAATGTGAGCAATGTGCTCACCACACTTGTCATTCAGGCCACTTGACAGAATGGCAACTGGCTGACAGCGAGTGTCTTCTTTGCCAGTTGTGCCAATTACCATATGCAATGGCGCTGTCGATTACCGTTGCAGCACTCTTATTTTTAGCAAGATGCATTCGCGTCGCAGAGTGCAAGTTCATTCCTTGCAACCGCTATGGCTGCATTCGCGGACGCGCCCCGCCAATGATTTAAACAAACATCCCGCTATTTTTTTGTTAGCCCGAATTGCAGGATTTCGTTTGCTGCATATTTATCGGATTGACAATCAGTTTGTTTAAGTCAAATAATCGATTTATGACACATTTTCTGGCTGCTGCGGCATTGCTTTGCGCAATGTCCGACACAGTGATTGATATTGAGGAAATTACAGTTAAAGACCACACTGTGCGTACCGTGCAGACGCACACCACGTTGCCTTCGATTCAACTGACCCATGACTATCTCCAGCAGAATTTCTCGGGCAGCTTGATGCAGACGCTGCAAGGCATTCCGGGAGTCAAGGCGATGAGCATTGGTTCGGGGCAGTCGAAGCCGACAATCCGCGGACTTGGGTTCAACCGTATGGCGGTGGCCGAAGACGGCATAAAACACGAGGGCCAGCAGTGGGGCGATGACCACGGTCTGGAGATTGACCAGTTTGCCATTGACCGCGTTGAGGTGATTAAAGGCCCAGCGGCTCTGCTCTATGGCAGCGATGCAATTGGCGGTGTTATATGCTTATATACCAATCATATACCCACCGACAGTTTGAACGGTGCTGTGCAGTTGTTTGGACGGAGCAACAACGGACAGTTGGGCGCGTCGGCAAAGTTGGGACTGCGTACAGGAAAACTTTTCTGCCGCGCCAATTTCACCATAATCAACTATGGCGACTACAAAGTGCCGACCGACAGCATTCAGTACTACTCGTACTATATCAGGCTGAAAGACCAGCGGTTACGCAATACGGCCGGGCTTGAGCGCGACGGAAGTTTGATGTTTGGTTATGCTGGATACAATTTCCACACCGACTTGCGCGTGTCGGACTCTTATGCGAAGAGCGGCTTTTTTGCCAACGCCCACGGGCTCGAGGTGCGGTTGTCGGACATCGATTACGACCGTTCGCGGCGCGACATTGATTTGCCGTACCAATGGGTGAATCACCTTAAAGTACTGAGTCACAGTAGTTGGAGAAACGATGTTTTGTCGGTTGATGTGTCGCTTGCTTACCAGAATAACAGGCGCGAGGAGTGCTCAGAACCTGTGTCGCACGGCTATATGCCCAAGCCCGACGGCTCAATGGAGCGTCATTTCGACAAGAGCACTTACACGGCCAATGTCGGACTGAAAATGTCGCTTGCGGAGCACAATCTGAATGCAGGTGTCAATACTGAATATCAGCATAATAGACGGACTGGTTGGGGATTCATTATTCCCGATTTCGAGACCGGAAGTTATGGCGCGTATCTTCTCGACAAATGGCAACCAACTGACAAACTGAAACTTAATGCCGGCTTGCGCTACGATTTCGCGCAGACGCACATTCACAGTTACAACGATTGGTACAAAACGCCTGTCGCTGGCGGCGATTCGGTTTTCAAGCAGCGCTCTGCCGATATCGACCTGACTTTCAATAATCTGACGTGGTCGGTTGGAGCAAGTTACGAGACTGCCGATTGGGTGCTGAAAGCCAATGCCGGCAAGAGTTTCCGCATACCAATCCCGAAAGAGTTGGGTGCCGACGGTATCAATTACCACATTTTCCGCTACGAGCGCGGCAACACGCAACTCGACCCCGAAGTGTCGTACCAACTCGATGTGAGTGCCTATTGGGCTAACAAGGTGGCCAGTATTCAGATAGAGCCGTATCTGAACTATTTTCCGAACTATATCTATCTGAACCCCACGTCGTTATACGAGGAAGGACTGCAGCTGTACCATTACACGCAAGCCGAAGTTTTGCGCTATGGTGTTGAGTGTCAGACCACTTGCAAAATCACGCGGCACTTTGATGCCGAACTGAAAGGCGAGTATCTGTATGCCGAGCAGTTGTCGGGTGAGAAAAAGGGCTACACTCTGCCGTTCTCAACGCCGTGGTCGGCCGATGCGGGGCTCAAGTACAGCCACAAACGGCACGGCGAAGGCTTTGTCGGGCTGAACGTGCATATAGTTGGAAAACAGGACAATATAGTGCCACCTGAAAAGCCAACTGACGGCTATTGGACGCTGAATCTATCGGCGAGCCATAGGTTCCGCTTCGCGGGAAGCAGCATCAGTCTGTCTCTTCACGCTGATAATCTGCTGAATAAGCGCTATTATGACCACACCAGTTATTACCGGCTTATTGATGTGCCGGAGGCTGGCCGGAATTTTTCGATTATGGCGGGATGGGAGTTTTAAAACGCAAACACAAACGAGAATCTTTAAAGGTTGAGAGAGTTTAGAAAGACGAGAAGGTTTAGAATCTGTCTAAACAGCGAAGGCGCTAAACTTCCTAAACCTTAAACCATTAAAACTTAATTACTTAAATTTAAAACTTAATAAAATGAAAAGATATTTAAATATGAGCCTTGTGATGGCTCTTTTGACTGTGGCTTTTGTTTTTTCGTCGTGCAAAAAAGACGATGAAATGCCTGATAAACCGATAATTACATTGACCGAAGTGGGACACGATAATAGTAAGCACACCCACCCGGGACACGACTTGCACCTTGAAGCTGATGTTCTGGCCGATGGACTAATCAGCCGAATCGATATTGAAATCCACCAGGAATCTGGGAACGGATTCGAAATTGAGAAGGCATACACCGATGGTAAGTATATCGGTATCAAGAATATAGAGTTCCACGAGCATATCGATATTCCTGCCGATGCACCACTGGGCGAATATCACCTTCATTTCACGGTTACCGATAAGGAAGGGCAGCAGACAACTGTTGAGTGCCATATCGAAATTGTTGAAGATGACGATGACGACGAACACGAACATTCACATAATGAATAAAAGATGAAAAAGACCATTTTTTCAGCGTTTCTGCTGTGCGCACTCTGTGCGTGCAGCAGTTCCGACAAAACGGAGGATATGACCCTGCCTGAAATCACCGCCGATGGCGAGCAGACTTGCCCCGTTGATTGTCAGCAGTTTAAGTGCGGCAGCGTGATACCTTTCCACTATCTGCTTTCCGATAATGTGGAGTTGGGCAGTTATAACATTGAGGTCCACAACAACTTCGACCACCACACTCACAGCACATCGGCAGCCGAATGTGAAATTGATGCGGAGAAAACGCCCGTCAATCCGTGGGTTTACAACAGCGATTTTGACATTCCGCAAGGGCAGCAGACCTACACGGCAATCATCAACATCGACATTCCGGCTGACATCGACCCCGGCGACTACCATTTTATGGTCCGCCTAACCGACCAGGCAGGCTGGCAACAGCTGAAATCGATGGCTATCAAAATTGTGGAGTAGGAGTGGCGTTTGATTGGTGTTAGGTATTGGATGTTAGATTAAAGCCTTGAATCTACCCCCCTAAACTCTAACCCCTAAACTCTAAACTTTAAACTTTTAAACTTTTAACTTTAAACACATCTTACACCTCATAGGGGTATTCAATTTCTTCTAAGAACAGAGCTTGTGCGGGGGCAGAAGTTCCCGCCTTGCTTCTGTTTTTTGCTTCAATGATATTGCGAAAATCTTCAATTGAGATTTTCCCGTAGCCAATTTCTATTAGAGTTCCGACAATGGCGCGCACCATATTTCGCAGAAAACGGTTGGCTGTGATTGTGAAAACAAGTTCACCATCTGCCGATTCTGCCCAAAAAGCCTTGTAGATGGTGCAGTTGTTGGTCTTAACATCAGTGTTTAGCTTGCTGAAACTTGTGAAATCAGTGTATTTCAGCAATTCGGCAGCCGCAAGATTCATCTTCTCAATGTCTAAATTCTTGGCGCGATGGGTGAGTGGATATCGGAAAACATCTTTTCGTGTGGTGATGTAATATCTGTAAGTGCGCCGAGTGGCATCGAAACGGGCGTGGGCTTCAGCGTGCATTTGTGCAATGCGCTGAATATTGATGTCGAAAGGTAGGATGCAGTTCAGTTTGTAGAGGAAATCGGCATCGGTGTGCAGTGTCTCAACATCGGAATCGAAATGCGCCACATAGTTGCGGGCGTGAACGCCAGTGTCGGTACGGCCGGCGCCGGTTATCTCGGTCTCGTGGCGTAGAAGTGTCGATAGCGCTTTCTCAATGCGCTCCTGCACGGTGTCCTGTCCTGGTTGACGCTGCCAGCCGCAATAGTTTGCTCCGTTATAGTCGAGAACTAAAAAATAGCGCATCGATGGTTGGAATTAAAAAAACGGGATTTTGCACTTCTATTGTCACGCAAAATCCCGTTTGACAAGTTATCGTTTTACGAATTTGATAAATCCTGACGAACCGCCATTCACAATCTTTATTATGTAAATACCTTGCGGCCAGTTGCTTATGTCAATCTGCATAATGTCGGATGTTTGAATATCAGTCATCAGCACTTTTCCGGTAACACTCGAAATCCAGATGCGGCTGCCTGTCAGCTGGCTTTGGCTGAAGTCGATGTTGATGGCGTTGTCAGCCGGATTCGGATAGATGCCAATCTCACCTTCAGCTAAGCTGTTGATGGCAGTAGTGTCTTCGGGAGGTGTGGTGCCTCCACCGCCTCCACCGCCTCCACCACCACCAGGATTATCAATAATCTTTAGCTTGATACTGATGCTACTTGATGCCGAGCAGTTGTTCTCATCGGTTACGGTGAGCGAGTAGGTGCCGTCTTCCGATACGCTGATGCTGCTCTCGGTGCTTCCGTCGCTCCACAGATAACCGGCATTGTCCACAGGAGCTGTTAGCGTGTACGGATATTCATCTACTACCAACTCATCGCTGGCGAATTTAAATGTCGGGAAGTCGTAGATGTTGACAGTGAAAGCAGAGATGTCGGTCTGCTTTCCGTCGATGCTGACAGTGAATGCAAGAGTGTGCGCGCCTACGCCTTTTATCGATACTGGTGCGGCAAGTTTATGATTGAAACTTGCTCCGGCGAAGAAGTCGTTAGGCAGCGTGATGGAGTCGGTTACTGTTGTGTCACCTACAGCGCAAGTAATGCCAATGGTGTGCCCCGCTTTAACGTTCTTGACGCCACTATTGCTCAGGTTTATTTCGAAGTTCTGGTCGACAACATCGCCGCAGTATGCCGCAGCGCTGTTGAAGGCGGCAACACTCACCTCAGGCTCTGTAAAGTGAACCGATACGGTATCGTTGGCCGAGCAGCCGTAGTTGTTGGTTACGGTTACCCAATAGTCGCCGCTTGTTGTGACATCGATATAGTAGTTGGTCTCACCGGTGCTCCACAGGAATTGTCCGAAGTTGATACCTGGAGTCAGCTGCCAGCTGTCTTTATCGGTGTTGATGTCTTCGCCAAGGTCAGGCGACGGGTTCTCCATAACGGTTATGGTTTTCAGACTCGATGTTTCGTATCCGTTGACATCGGCGTTAAGCATCATAGTGTATGAGCCGGTTTCGCGCACATCGGCTTTCGTGTTGAATTTTATCAGCAGCGAGTCGTTCTCCCTCAAGTTCTTTGTCAAGGTGAAATTTTCTTCTACTGTCGCATTATCATCAATCTTATAAGATGCCGGGATAACCGTGCCCGCAGCCACAATGTCATTGCCTATATTCTTGACGTAGAGTGATATTTCAGTCAATTCGTTTGGCGCGCACATGGTCGAGGCAAAACCCAATCGGTCGATTTCGTAGGCCGGTCTCACGAAGATTATGTATGTGGAGTCGGTGTTGGCGCAGCCGTTGGTGTCAACCACATTTACGGTGTATTTGCCTTCAGTTACAACAGCTATGCGCTGGTCGGCAAACGGATTGTCAACCCAACTGAATGTTGTAAAGTTTGTTCCGGCATCGATGATGTAGATGTCGTCGTAGGTGCGGATGGTATCGTTGAACGGCAGTTGAATGGCTCCAACACGAACAGTTGAAGTTACAGCATTGTTGTCGCGGTCAACGTCAATAGAGTTGTGCACGGTTAAGGTCGTTTTCAGAGTGTAGTCGCCAGTGTCGGGCAGAGTTACCAAGTTGTCGAAACTGAAGGCGTATGGCTCATCGGGAGTTATATCCTTTGTGGTAACAATCTCTTTGGTGCCGGTGTAGCCATTGCACTCAAATGTGGCGGTAAACTGAGCTCCAGCCGGAACGGTATTGTTAGGGTTAACCATAATCTGAGCTTTTACACTGTCGCTGCTGACAGGTGAGCAAGAGTGTGTTGTGCCAGCCAACATGTTCATTGTCAAATCGGTAGTGAATATTGAAATGGTGTCGGTAGTGGAGCAACCTTTTTCGTTTATCACATCAACCCAATATTTGGCTGAGCCGCTATAGCTGATTCTAAATTTACTTTCAGTCGAGTTGTCGCTCCAAATGTAGTTGCGGTAGCCCTCAGGTGCGGCAAGTCGCACGGTGTCGGGACGGTTGGTGTAGATGTCGTCGCCTAAACTAAAGTCATCTGGATGCGGCAGTTGTTCGATTTGGATTGAGGCTGTATCGTTGTCGTGGAAATTGTCGCCCTCCCACGAAAGCCACATTTTGAATTCGTGCACCGTTAAGCTTTCATCAAAATTCGCTGTGAAAGGCAGTGAGAATTCTTTCTTTGCACCGCTGCTGATGCCGCCTTTTAATTCAATGGTATTCGAGATTACCTCACCGCCATCGGCTTGCATGTATATTTTTACTCGCCTTTTTTCACCTTCGTAGTTTGTTTCAGTAATGTCTTGACCTTTATTCTTCAACGTGAATGTCGCAATTGTGTTACTGTTGATTTCGCACGATGATACAGGTGACGATATATAATCATCTTTAATTTCAAGGTCGTACGGCATCATTGTTACAGAAGCTCCGTGTGCCGCTAATTCAGGTGTTACGCAGCCATGTTCTTCTCGGACAAAGACAGTATAAGTAACTTCACGAGGGTAAGTAACTTGGAACGTTTGATTATTACGAGGTGTTACGCCGTCTTCGTAGTAAACGTATACGGTGTCTTCAATATCATCTTCCAATGGATACCACTCCCAATAGTACGATTTAAAATCATCGCCAGCGTCAAGCACAATGGTGTCGGGCTCCAATGTGTAGATGAACCCGTCGCCAAAATCGACTTCCTTTATGCCCCAGATGTTGACGGCAGGTCTTTTAGAGTTGTCGTTGCGGTTTATGTCGTGAGTCGGGTTCAAGCTTACTGATAATCTGTATTCCCCGATTTCAGACATGTCAATAGGTGTGCTGAAAGTGGTGGTGTCTATCGCTCCGGATGCCAATGTCGATTGGAGCTCGATAACTTCGTTTCTTGCCTCGCCATTGATGCTGATAGCTATTGGAATTGTGTATCCGGCAGGATAATCGTAAATGCTGTTGTTGGTTATCGCTACAGTCAGCTCAACTTCTTCATTTGGCTCGCATTGGTCGGCAGGGCTAATAATTTCCGCAAGTTTCCAGTTGTCGCTGATAATCAAAATACTGTCGGTTGCTATTCCGCATGCGTGTTCATCGGTTACAGAAATCTGATAGTATGTGGTTCTTTGCTCTGTTATGTCAAACTTATTGGTGTGCACCAACGAGTCTTCACCGACAGTTTCAGTCCATTGAGTATTTTCAAGTATTGTGAGCCAATTATCCTCGGAATCTTTGTATTGCCATTTGTATGTTGCTCCGCTTATTTCATCGGTTTGCAGAAGGCTTATGTCATTCACAGGGTCGATGGCAGGAATACTGTCGGGACCGAGGTCGGCTGTAGGCAATGGCCATACGTTCACATTTATTGTGGCGGAGTCGTTGCTATGATTCATGTCGGCATTGATGCGGACAAAGAAGTGTAGGTCTTGTATTCCATCAAGCGCCAGATTCGGGAGTTTTTTGAAAGAATAGTTAAAATAGTTGCCTTCTTCATTTTTCTTTGGCAGATTAATTATCAAAGTGTCTTCAGAATAGGTGTAAAGGTTGGTGTCGGCATCGAAATATGTGTAGCACAGTGACACAATTTCGTTTTCGACAAGAACACCAGCCACATTCTTTACCGATATGGTAACTATATCAGGTTGTTTGCTGATGCAGTATTGAGTGTTTTTTGCACCAAATTCGTCTTCGTCGTTTCTGATAAATTGTTCAGTTGTTACCTCATTGTTTTCGGAAACGAACTTAAACGTAACAGTATCAATGCTTATGTTGGTTTCCGATTTGATGATTCGAATGGTGTCGTGTTCCCAACATTCGTGGCCTTCAGTTACAGTTTTAACTGCTATTGTGTATTCGTAATAGTAGCCAATAGGTTTCTCATCAGGGAAGGCTGGTAATTCCTCACCGGCTTTAACGCCCATCCATCGTTGGTTTGATTCGTGAACAATCGGGTACAATGTTTCTGCTGTGTCAATCAATATTCCGTTAGAATCTTTCCAAGGTTTCCATTCGTATGTTTCAAATGTAGACCCATTGGATTTCACTCCGCCGTCAATGCCGGTAATTGATGATTCCGGATGTAACATTCCTCTGTCGGGTCCAAGTGAATATGCCGGTTCGCCCCAAACAGAGGCTGTTGAGCGGGCGGTGTCGTTGCTTGTAGTTACATCTAAGTCTTCAAAAAGAAGTGTGTCGCCAATAACATCAGTGTAGGCGGTCATTATGTAGTTCTTTTTGTTCCACATATTCACTTTTTGTGTGAATGTGAATTCTTTATCCATGCCGACTTTTATGGTGTCGCCAGCGTCGAGCAGGAAGGTGTCAACAAGAGTTAGCCTGTTGTTGATGTTTACGGTGGCAAACAGACTGTCGGCTCTTGTCAAGCCACGTATGCCATAGTTGTGGATGCTGACAGTTATTTGTTGCAATGAGTCTAAATGGCAGGCTGAAACTGGCGAAACAATTTCAGCTACGCCGGCATCGGCTGGTGCTTCATACAAACGTACGTCGGCTATTGCAAAACCATAGTTGTAAGCAGGGTCTTCGTTATCAACAGATTGGAACAGAAATTTCAGTTTTACCGAACTCTTTCCTGCCAAATTTCCTGGCAGAAGTTGCTGGATGAATGACCAACCGGGTTCATATCCGGTCCAGCCTGCTGTGCCAAGTGCGTCAATAGGGTCTTCGGTATTGTACCAGTTCAAGCGCTCATAGTTTGTGCCGTAGGGGATAAGCGTCCACGATGCGCCATTGTCAGTTGAGTAGTATACCGTCAGGCCGTCAGTATCTTCAGCATCGCATTTGAGTTTGAAACTGAGCATCGGTTTCTGCACATTGCTGAAGTCGAAGCAAGGACTTTCGAGCCAAGCTGAATCGTTGCGTTTGTATCCATATTCGGCTTCCCAATCGGCTGATGTTGTCCAGCATGGAACATCAGAAAGGGTTGCGGTTTTCCAAGTCTTGTTGTTGCCAAAGCGATACCAGTAGCCGCCGTAGTCGTTATCAAAGTCTTCGGCATAAGGCAAACTGTAGGTTGGGCGCGACAACACTTTTTTCTGCATAGTGTTGTTCGGCTCGTATTCATCTTCGGCGAGAGTTACTTTTGTGCGAATATCATAGAAGATGTCGTCTTTCTTTTTGCTGTCGTATCGGCTGTAACTGCTTAGGTCGGCTTTTGTTTCAAAGGTGTATTCGAATTCTTCGTTGCGCGCCACTTCTCTGTCTATAGTCTCATCAACCCAGGTTTTTCCGCCGTCAATCGAGTAGCTGACAGTGAAAGGAATTTCTATTTTGTTGTAGCCGGTGTTTTTGATTCTGATGGTGACATCCTCTTCATTCGTCAGTCCGCAGCCGCTGTTTGGAGCTAAAATGTCGGTTATGGCGGCATCGGCATATACAAAAGTGCCAACAAGGGCAAAGTCGTCGATGTTCCAGCCACTGTATCTGTTATTATTTAGGGTTGGACCCAGTTTTATTTGCAGCGACAAGTTGCGGTTACGGTTTGCATTCTTGCCGATGCTGTATTTTTGGAACGACCAACTGTGCTCTTGAATTGACGATGAGTTCTGCCATGCGTTGAGGGTGTCGCCTTCCGACAAGCTATATCGCACGAAAGCGTAGTCGCTCACACCCGAGCAGTTCAGCCAGCGATAGAACAAGACGTTGATGTCTTTGTAGAAATAGCAGTCGAATGGGATGGTTGTGGCTGTTGACCGATAGTTCTCGCTGCTTTCGTAGTTTCCGTCATCAGTGATGTCGGTGCCTATAATATTCGAACCGCTTCGTGCGTAATCGGGGTCGGGATTGCCGCCACCACCGCCGCTGCTGCCGCCATGGCCTATTGCCGAGGCGCGCTCAAAATCGCCTGTAAACGACCAGTATTTATTCGTTGAATCAGGGTTTTCAAAATTGTCAAAGAATCGGGATTCGATTACAAGCCGCCCCTGACCAGGATTCGCCGGCAGGTCGCTTTTGGGGTAATTTGAACCGCCAATGTCGATGGCATTCGCTTCAATCTTGAAGTCGATGATGCTGTTTTTCAGAGTGTGGTTGCCATCTTCATCTTTAACATCACAAGCAATCCATAGGTAAGAGTTTCCTAGCGGAAGGTCGAAGTTGATATTGTTGAAAGTTGCCTTTCCGTTTACAATAGATGCCCGTGCGAGAAGGCTGTCGGTTTTAAATTCATCGGAAGTGGTGTAATACAGCTTCATTCCGTTGTCGGTAACCGATGTTGCGGCTTGCTGTAGTGCTGTTGCGGTTATAGAGTTTAGGAATAAAACGCCGTCGTTGCCTAATACTGGGATTTTCAACATCATTACCGGGTTGTCGGTGGCGCTTGTCGGTATCATGTTTGTGTTGGGCTGTGATGCGAAAATTGATGACACATATTTTTGCATAGTGAGCGTCTCAATAATCTTTATGTTGTCGATGCAGACACCATAACCGACTTTTTTTGTCGTTGATAAGAATGCGATTTGAAATTCCTGCTGTTTGCATGAGTCGGGCAGATATATCGATTCTTTTCGCCAAGGAGTCATATCATCGGTGGCGGTAGAGAAGGTTCGGTACTCAACCCATTTCGACGATGAAGACAGCCTGTAGCATAGTGTGAATTCAAAGTTGTCTTTTGTGTCACCCATTTCACTCTCGTATTGCGAATACCAGAAAGTCAGCATGGGTTTGTTTGTGTTTTTAATATTTATGGTAGGGCTTACAAGCCGTGTCGATTCGTCGTTTGCGATTGTCAGTTTGAAGAATAGCGCGTTGTGGCTGCCGCTTTGTGCAGTCTCCGGCTTTCTGACAGGTGATGTTGTCGGTTTGCCGCCGCCATTGGCTAATTTCCATTTGAAACTTCCCACAATATGCTGTTGTCTCCAAATGTTGTCAGTTTCCTCGGTAGGCAGGGGCAGATTGTCGCCGTATGCCTCAAAATCCTCTTCATAATAGACGTAGCCGCACATTGCTGTTATGGTGTCAGCAGAAGGTATCTCGGTGCGGGGATTATTGAAGTTGTTATCGCTCCATTGATAGAATGCGTAGCGTGCATTAGGAACTACTGTTAGCACAATGGAGTTGCCTTCGGTATATGAGCCTTTGTATACAATCGAGTCGTTTTTAACTTGTAAAGTCGTAAGAGTAATTCCGACTCCTTCGATATGGCTGTGTTGGGCAATAATAATTATTTCATTGGTTTCAGCTTTTTCTTGCCCGTAAGCATTAATTGCCAAAAAAGTCGATATAATGACAGCCGCACATTTGAGCATATTTGTAAAAACAAAGTTTTTCATTTTGTTAACTTGTTTGTTGTTAGCTGTTTGCATAGTTGTTAGTATTTATTTTCATTTATAATCCGTGTATCAAAATAAGACACAAATATACAAAGTAGTAGAGAAGAAACAAACATCTGTTTGCGTTTGCTATCTTGTGCCTTATAGCCTTTTCTGACTTCCGTTTTTTTTCTTTTGTTTTCTCCACGATATTTAATTGTTTTGTAACACTATTGGACAATATGTTTTTGTCTTGAAAATGTGTTTGTTATGTCATTGAAGATTGTATATAAGGCGCTTATTGCGGCAGCATATGCGTTTTTGTTCTGGTTCGTGTTTTATGTCATCAATCCATTGTGCTACAACATATTCCAGCAACAGGCATTTGTGCTTACAGCCGATTTTTTCTGGACGACAGTGAAAGTGCCAGGTGGTTTGGCCGAGTATCTGTCGCTGTTTGTTGAGCAATTCACAATGTTCCGTTTCTGGGGGGCGTTGCTCCTTGTGGTCGAATTGTTTGCTACAGCTTGGCTGACAATAAGATACGTGCGCGGGACGATAGGAGAGAATATCCATTTTGAGCTGTCGGCGCATCTGTTGGCCGTTGGTTTGATGTTTTCGGCCTGGGTTAATGTGAAATATGCTTTCGCAATAAATATGCAGGCATTGCTTTTGGTGTTAGTGCTTAATATCCAGCAGATTATCGATAAATATCCATGGCGGAAATACGCTACAGCGCTGTTAGCTGTGTTTATCTATTTTGCATGCGGACCGGTGGCGCTTTATTTGTTCACATTATGTAATATCATCTTATACGTTGTCGGTAAAGGGCAGATTTCCAATTTGATATCGGTAACGGTGGTCGCAGCGTTGCTGCCGTTTGTTACATATCAATTTTTGTTACCGATAAGCTCTGAGGCGGCTTTCTATCTGACCGTCCCTCAGAAACCAATGTATACGGCTTTCGGTTTCTCGTTTCAGCAGTTGCTTGCATTGGTTTATATACCAGTGGCACTGTTGCTTGGCTTTGCCGGTACCAAATGGTTTGCGTCTGAGAAACCGACGGCAATTGCAATAGCATTGCCATTGTTGATATGTGGCGGTTCGGTTTGGCTTACCAAAAAATATGACAATCCGATGGAGCGTCTGTCATTCAAGATGGAGGTTGCGGTCTATCAAAACGACTGGGACCAGATTATTCGTTATGTGAACGACAACCCCGAGGTTTGCGAGCGAGAAAACTATGACCGCTACGTCAACTTCTATTATAACATGGCTTTGGCGAAGAAAAATCAGCTCGGCGAAAAGATATTTACCTATCCGCAGCTGCTGGGGAACAAAGCTTTATTTATCGACGAGCCGGTTGCCACCAGCGTATGTCTGCCTTTGGCAATGTTTTACTACAATGCGGGGCTGATTACCAATTCGCTTCGGTTCGCATTCGAGGCGCAGACAACTTACACAACAAGCCATTATGTAATGCGGTATGTTATTGATTGTCTGATTATTATTGGTGATAATCAATCGGCGGCTAAATTTTTGGCGCAATATGAGAAAAACATGTTGTCGTGCAAATATGTCGAGGAGCGCAAGAAAATGATACTCGAGGCCGATAGCGTCGATTATGTTTCTGATTCTGATTTTAGCAGAAGCGTGGTGCAGGGTATCAGGGCAGCGCACCCGACTGATGATTTTTATATGCAAAACGAGCAGAACAACATGCTCAAACTGCTGAGAGCCAATCGTAATAATCAGATGGCAGGACAATATCTTGCTTGCAGTGCATTGCTAAACAACGATTTGGAGCAATTTGTTCAGATAATCAAGTCGGGACTTCTTAACATCGATTACAACAATATGCCACGCGCCTATCAGGAGGCAATTCTTCTCTATCGGGCATCGACAAAGAACGTGGAGCCAGAAATTCAGCAGATTAGCATTTCGCCGTTTGTACAAAGAACATTCTCCGAATTTGCAAAGCTGATGGCGTCTAAAATGCCTGACCGTAATCAGATGGTTGCCTTGCGATTCCCCAAGACCTATTGGAAATACTATTTTGTCGATAATCCGATTAATGCCGACCATTAATCGCTTTCATAATAACAGATTTAAAAATATTGAAAATGAAAAAGATATTATATCTGATTTTTTTGCTGTCGGTGTTTGTGGCTTGTTCGCCTTCAATCGACTATTATACGCAGCGCGACAGTAAACCAACAATTTACCCCGATTACACTGATATTGTTATCCCGGTCAACATTGCGCCGCTTAATTTTATGATTACCAGTTATGAAACTCTGTTGGCCGTTGATGTGACTACTAAAAATGAAACCATGCGGCTTAAATGCCACGATAACAAAGTGATATGGAACGAGCGTCAATGGCGGAAGTTGTTGGCCGACAATGTTGGCGATACACTTTTCTATACGGCATATATCGATACGGCAGGTCTGATTGTCAAGTGTTTGCCGTTCTGGCAGGTTGTCTCGCCCGACAGCATCGACTCATATATAGCTTACCGTTTGATTAATACCGGCTATGTGCTTTGGGACAAGATGGGCATCTATCAGCGTTGCCTCGAGAACTTTAAGCAGAAGCCGATAATCGAGAACGAATCAGTTGACAGAACATGCATTAACTGCCACTCGTTCAGCGCTCAAAATCCGAATACAATGTTGTTGCATACTCGCAAATATAATCCCGGTACAACAATCTTATACGATGGTAAATTGCAGAAATTCAATACAAAAACAGATATTTCGATGTCGGCGGGTGTTTATCCGTCGTGGAATCCAAATGGTTACTTGATTGCCATGTCCACCAATTTGATAAGCCAGCAGTTCCATAATAACTTCACACATCGAATATATGTTTCTGATTCAAAGTCAGATATTGTGCTTCTTAATATGAAGACCCAAACCCTTACAACTTGTCCGCAACTTTCTACTAAAAATCTGGAAAACTTGCCGGCTTGGGCTCCCGATGGTCGTACACTTTATTACATAAGTGCACCCGAAAGAATAGGTGAGAAGGGTTTTGATGTTAACTACTGGTACAGCCTTATGCGCATAACATACGATGAGGCAACCAATTCTTGGGGCACGGCCGACACAGTTTTGCGTGCCACTGATGTTGAGGGTAGCATCACATTCCCGAAGCCTTCGCCCGATGGACGTTATATAGCCTATACTTATGTAAAGCGTGGCTATTTTACACCATTCAATTGGGAGGCAGATATTTGTCTTCTCGATTTGCAGACTATGGAAGTGTTACATCCGCAAGGTGTCAACAGCTATTGCTCGGAAAGCAATCATGGCTGGTCGCACAACGGGCGGTGGTTAGTTGTTGGAAGTAAATATCCCGGTGGAATGTTCACTTTGCCATATTTTGCTCATTTTGACGGTAATGGCAATTTTAGCAAGCGGTTTGTGCTTCCTCAGGCTGACCCCAGCTTCTATGACAGTTTCACGCTCAACTACAATAATACCGATTTCATAACCGGCGAGGTGCCCACAACACCAATTATGTGGCGCGATGCCATCAAAGCTGACCCAATTCAAGTCAAGGCTGACCCGTCGGTTGATATTGATGCATTGTCGGGAGCAACAAAGAAAACCGAGAAGTAGGAAAAGCGAGGTAAGGGTTAGTGCGAATTATATTTCATTAAAGCTCAACGCTAAACATAAAACTTAAAAACTCGAATGAATCCCCAAGTTGGAAAAATGTCGCCATTCATTGTGATGGAAGTGCTGGAGCGGGCTAAGGAACTGCAGATGCAGGGTATTGATGTTATTCATATGGAAGTTGGTGAGCCTGATTTTGATGTGCCACAATGTGTTTGCAACGCGGCTGTTGAGGCGCTGCAAACCTCACAGACGCACTATACTCACTCGCTTGGCGATGCCGAGTTGCGCCAAACTATTGCCGACTTTTACAAAAGCGAGTATGGTGTTTCGGTCAATCCGGATTGCATTGTTGTAACAAGCGGTTCATCACCAGCTATTTTGTTGGCACATATGGTTTTATGCGAGGCTGGGGGCGAGGTGATACTGTCAAATCCGGGGTATGCATGCTACCGCAACTTCGTTTTGGCTTGCAATGGCATACCGGTTGAGGTTGATTTGAGAGCGGAGAACGGCTTTCAGTTCGATGTTGACGCAGTGCGGAGAGCAGTTACTCCACGTACACGCGCAATTTTCATCAACTCACCGATGAATCCTACTGGCACTTTGCTTGATGCCAGTGTGATGCGGCAATTGGCTGAAATAGGAGTTCCCATTCTTTCTGACGAAATATATCACGGGCTTGTTTATGAGGGAACAGCGCATAGTATTCTTGAATTTACCGACAATGCTTTTGTGTTGAACGGTTTTAGCAAGCGTTTTGCTATGACTGGTTTGCGATTGGGATATCTTAT
This sequence comes from Salinivirgaceae bacterium, assembly GCA_017557605.1. Classification (GTDB taxonomy): domain Bacteria; phylum Bacteroidota; class Bacteroidia; order Bacteroidales; family SZUA-534; genus RUG13583. The sequence goes on along the minus strand of JAFYYJ010000121.1, from coordinate 29,023 downwards.
TGCTCCACAGCAATACATTCGCCAGTTGCAAATTCTCCAGCAGAATCTATTTATTTGTGCACCAAGTATAGCACAGCGTGCAGGCATAGCCGCAATGTGCAGTGCCGATTCTGATGTGCAGGCAATGCGAAAGGTTTACGATGAACGCCGCCGTTATATGATAGAGAGGTTGAGGCAGTTAGGTTTTGTCATTCACACAGAGCCGCAGGGCGCTTTTTATATTTTTGCTGATGCCCGCAAATACACAACCGATTCCTACAAATTTGCCTTCGACATTTTGGAGAAAGCCCATGTTGGAGTGACACCGGGAACCGATTTCGGCACGAATGGAGAAGGTTTCATCCGATTCTCTTACGCCAATTCTATCGAAAACATCCGTACCGGTCTCGACAGACTTGAGCAATATTTGAAGGACAATTTCTGATTCTTTCATCAGCTTCACGCTTCGCCTTTTTTGATAGTTTTGCCGTAAAATGACAGACAGTGATTTATCCCGATAATTTTGAACAAAAGATTGACTTCGTACGAGTTAGAGAAGCCGTGAAAGGCTGTTGCTTGGGCGAGGTTGGGCAATGGCTTACCGACAAAATGCGCTTTATGCCGAAGGCAGCTGACGTGCAGAACCGTCTTGCCGAAGTGTCGGAGTTTATGCAACTTGTTCAAAGTCAGGTTGAATTTCCTACCGATTTCTTTTTCGATTTGAGGAAACTTTTTGCAAAAATGCGAATCGACGGCTCGTTTGCCGAAACGGAGGAGTTGTTCAATCTATATCGTTCATTGTCAACCGTAAAGGCCATTCTGCGATTCTTTGCAAAGGAAGAGAACGCCGAGCGGTATCCCGCCTTGAGCGGACTGGCGGCCAACGTTGCCGTTCACTCGTTTGTGACGGACAGCATTGAGCACATTATGACCAAGCAGGGCCGCATCCGCGACAACGCTTCGCCCGAACTGGCGCGCATCCGCAGCGAGCAGGCCGAAAAGCAGGGCGCGGCATCGAAACTCATCCGCCGCATTATTGCCGAAGCTCAGCAGGAAGGCTGGGTTGAGGCTGACGCCACTCTCGCTGTCCGTGACGGAAGGCTTGTGATTCCTATTTCGGCATCGCAGAAAAGGCGCATTGCGGGAATCATTCACGACGAGTCGGCCACGGGCAAGACAAGCTACGTGGAGCCTGCGCCGGTTGTTGAGTTGAACAATGCCATCAGCGAACTTGAAGCCGCCGAGCGTCGCGAGATTGTCAGGATTCTGAAATCGGTAACCGACAGCATCCGTCCCTATACCGACGACCTTGACGACGCGCTTATGTTCTTGGGAATCATCGATTTCATACGCGCCAAGGCACGCTATGCGCTGCAAATTGGAGCCACCGTGCCGCAACTGGCCGACGAGCCGCTTATCGACTGGCAGAACGCGCGGCATCCCATTTTGCAGGAGGCTTTCCGCGAAGCCGGACGCACTCTGGTGCCGCTCAACATCAGCCTGAACACCACCGACCGCATTCTGGTCATCAGTGGACCAAACGCCGGCGGCAAGTCGGTATGCTTGAAAACGGTTGGTTTACTGCAATATATGCTTCAATGCGGACTGCCGCTGCCTGTTGACCAGAACAGCCGCGTTGGCATTTTCTCGAATATTTTCATCGATATCGGCGACGAGCAGAGCATCGACAACGACTTGAGTACGTACAGCTCGCATCTGCTTAATATGAAGCATTTTGTGAAGAATGCCGACAACCGCACGCTGATTCTTATCGACGAGTTTGGCACCGGAACCGAGCCAATGTTGGGCGGTGCCATTGCCGAGGCCATTCTCGACAAACTCAACACGGCCAAGGTTTTCGGGGTGATAACAACCCACTACACCAATCTGAAGCATTTTGCCGCCGGCCACGACGGAATTGTCAATGGCGCAATGCTTTACGACACCAACCGTATGGAGCCGATGTTTGTGATGGAGGCCGGCAAACCTGGCAGCAGTTTTGCATTCGAGATTGCCTACAAGATTGGTCTGCCACAGGATGTGATTGACGATGCACGAAGCAAGGTTGGCGAGAACCACCTGAATTTCGACAAGCACCTGCGCGAGATTGCCCGCGACAAATATTATTGGGAACGCAAACGTGAGAATATCAGAAAGATAGAACGCCGTCTTGAAGAGATGATGGAAACCGAGAAACGCGAGTTGGACGAGACCAAACGTCTGCGCAAAGAGCTGATTTCCAAATCGAAAGACGACGCAAAACATATCATTTCGGAATCGAACAAGCTGATAGAGAACGCCATAAGGCAGATTAAAGAGTCGCAGGCCGACAAGCAGAAAACCAAAGAGGCACGTCAGCAAATCGACGATTTCAAACAAGCTACCGAGCAAGCCAACGATGCCGAAGAGGAACGCATCTTGCAGAAAATCAGAAAACTGAAAGAACGTGAGAATCGTGTCAAGTCGTCGAAATCGAAGCAGCAGGAGCAACTGAAAGCCGCCGATGTTGTTGAGGAACGTAAGTTGGATTTCACCATCGGAATGCCCGTCAGAATCGAGGGCCAGACGACCGTGGGCGAGATTATGGAACTGAACGGAAAGAACGCCGTGGTGGCTTTCGGCAGTCTGTATATGAATGTAGAAATCAGCAAGTTGCAACACCTAACCGATGACGAGAAACGGAAAATCCGCAAAAGCGTGCGCCAAGGCAATCTGCAGCAGTCGTACGAGCTGAACCAGCGGCGGTTGTCGTTCAAGCCGGGGCTCGATGTGCGCGGAATGCGTGCCGAGGAGGCTGTTGGCAAGGTTGCCGCTTTCATCGACGAGGCCGTGATGGTTGGCGCCTTCGAAGTGAAAATCCTGCACGGCAAAGGCAACGGCATCCTGCGCCACGTGGTGCGGCAGTATCTGCAAACCGTCGATGTGGTGACCAGCGTCCGCGACGAGCACGTCGATTTTGGCGGCGCGGGAATAACGGTGGTGGAGCTTGGATAGTCCGAATAAAAAAAGCCGCAAACCCTTTCGGATTCGCGGCTTCAACAATCATATTTTCTAACCTGGTTTCTAAGCTTCGGTTGTTGCCATTTTTTCTGCGGCCACTGTCTCTTTAACAGTCTCGTTTGCAACATTTTGTTCGCAAACATTATCCTCAATTGTGCGGTTAAGCATCGATTTGTGATAATAACGCAGGTTGTGCTCTGCCTGACGTGCCGAGCTGAAGTTCGATACACGTTTCAGGTAGCCTATGACGCGTGTGCCATAGTCGATGTTGGTCGAGCCGCATTTGCTGCACTTCTGCAGAGTGCGTTTGTCGATGTATTTGCAATCGTTGCAAATGGTGATTTTGATGTTGAAGCAGAAGTAGTTGCAACCAGCTTTGGCAGTAGCCTCAAGCAAACGAAGGAATCCTTCTTTTGTCGGAGCCTCTTCAAGATTCAAGTGCAGAGCCGAACCACCGTCAAGATACTGTATGATGTCACGGCCGTGAAGGCTGATTTTGTCCAAAATGTTGATTGTCGGGTCCTCAACAGGGTAGAAGTACGAATTGTAGCAGTCGCGTGGCACGAACAGACCGTCTTTCTTGTCCCATTTAGCGTTCTTCACGCCGAGGTTCTCTGCCGGAACAAACTCAGTATTGAACATGCAGCCGAACTGTTTCTTAGCCTCTTTGTTAACCTCGTAAATCACTTTCAGATGTTTTGCAACAAACTCCTTGTATTCTTTGGTGTTGCGAGCCGAAATGCCTTGGCTCTCAGCTGCCTCAACCATACCGTTGATGCCGATTGTCGAGAATTGCTTGTCGAGTGAGATGAAGCCGGCCGAGTAAACCGGAAGCAATCCTGCCTCAACATATTGCTCGATAATTTTGCGGTATGCAACTTGATATTTGATGATTTTCCAGATTTCAGTTCTTAAATCGCGGCCCTGTTGAACCAGACGGTTCATATTTAATGTGATGACATTTACAGAGCCTGTCGAAACGCCACCTGCGCCAAGCGAGTAGCTGAAAGTATTGTCCGACAATTCGTTACGTAAACGGCAGCACGATGCAAGACTGTCGGCATTCTCCGACTGGTAGATGAAGAACGAGTTGCCCTCGCTCAGCTCTTGTGCGGCTTTGTTGGCAAATTCCTGGTCAACAGGCTTTCCGTCTTTAACAAGCATGGCGGCTGTTACAACAGGGAAGGTCAGAATGGCTTTGGTGCGTTCCTTGTTGAACCAGCGCATGAAGTGCCACTGCAGCTTGTCGAGAGTATCCCAGTTAGGTGCGGTCATATCTGGGAAAACAAACGAGCCGAAGATGCTTTGGAAATACTCCTTGTCGAAGATTGATATGTTCCAGAACACTGACTGATAACCACGTGCGGCAGCAGGCTGATTTACAGCGAAGACCACATGCTGCAGGTGGTTGTCAATAATATATTGGTGCGTTTCTAGATAGTTGTCGCCATAATCTTTGCGTGCGAAATAGTCGAAATACATCAGGAACTCGACAGTTGCCAAAGCGCCGGCAAACTGTGAGCTGATAGCGAATGTAAGGTTGACGAATTCGCCGCAGAAGCTCTCAAGGTGTTTCGGCTTAAGGCTCTCGCCGCCCAACTTGGTCAGACCATCGAGCAGGAACGGGAACATGCTGATTGACACGCAGTAAGGTTTCAGCGAAGTCTCGTCGTGGACGTAGATTTCGTGTGACTCAATCTGACGGATGTACTCATCGGCCGTCTCCTGTCCGAACAATTCGGCGATTTTTTCTTTTACAAGGAAACGATTCACTTGAATGTTGATGTCTTTGTTCAACTCCGACTCCATTGTCGCAATGTTTTTTGAAGTGACATTGGCATTGGCATCCATTTTTGAACCATCGGCTGCATTTGTCGCCCCGATGTACTCTTTGATAAATTGAGCCTTCGACCGTAACTGGTCTTCTGTTAACCGCATCATAAGCCTTACATGTTTTTAGTTAGAAAGTGATTATTATATAGTTTATTAGTCTTTACTTCAACGAAACGTTGGTTAGTTGTTGGGCTTGTCAAACCGCCAAGCGACTCAATCCACGGCCCCGTCTTAACCCATGTCAGCTCCGACATTATCTCCGGCTCAACCTGCTCGCGTCCTGTGTAGAGGCATGTCTCGAAACCCAAATCGCGCGCCAGAGCCAGTTTGTGTGTCAGCTCCTCGGGATGCCATTCTCCGCCCATAAAGAGTACGCAGTTGGCATAGCCGCGGTATTGGTTCAATATGCTGAGATAGCGCTCGTCGGTCAGCAGCTCGCCGTTGCCCTCCTTCCAGAGGAATGGCGAGTGGCAGCCCTTGCAATGCAGTGGACAGCCCGAAATGGAGAAGCAGACGCTTATCTGCCCCGGCACTTCCTGTAACACTATGTCAACATCATGACAATACATTTTTCTATCTCATTTTTGCGCCTGTTTTTTATCAGACCGACCCGAAAAGCCAGCCTGATATCACAGAACATTGTCTTAAAAAAAGTTAAGTTTTTTTGAGGTGTCGGAAGTTGATTTGTTTCAATTATTCAACCCTCGTCAACAAAATTATCTACGTTTCGATACGTGTAAAGGGCGCCAAATTTTAGATTATAACAAAGTTATTAACAATCATTAAAACGCTTATTACCAATATTATATCTATTCAAAAAATGTTTAAATATTTAAAAACCAAAATGTTTGTTACAAAGAGCCGATATGTGATTATCTTTGAGCCTTAAAACAAAAAAACGCACAATGAAACGCACAATATTTTTATTAATGGCGGCACTTTTGACAGCCTCTTGTTCGGAAAAAAAGATGGAAACGATAAACATCGACAACATGGATTTGACCGTAAACCCGGCCGATGATTTTTACAAATATGCCAACGGTAGCTGGATGGCCCGTACAAAAATTCCAGAGGACAAAAGCCGTTATGCGGTGTTCGACATACTGAACGACTTGAACAACACACGGTTAAAAGAGCTCGTGGACGAGATAAGCTCGAAAAAGCAAGCGCCAGGCTCAAATGCGGAAAAAATAGCGATGTTCTATAACAGCGGTATGGACACCGCGGCCATAAACAAAGCCGGCATTGAGCCCGTCAGATTTCTGTTCGACTCGGTTAACGCCATCAGCAACCTTACCGATTTGCAAGACATTTTCGCACTTTTCAACACCTATACTATAACGACTCCGTTTCTTGCAAGTTGCGGTTTCGACGGCAAAAACAGCACCATGTATGCGCTGAACATCGAACAAGACGGACTCGGGATGTCGGACCGCGACTATTACTTGAGAAGCGATGAGTACTTCAGCAATATACGCAACGAGTACAAAAATCATTTGGCAAAAATGTTCAAGTTGCTTGGTCAAGACGATGCAACAGCTTCGGCATCAGCCAAATGCGTGTTCGATATCGAATATCAACTTGCCGAAATTTCGATGGACAAGGAGCGGATGCGCGACCCATTCCTCACATATAATAAAATGGACATCGAGAAATTGTCGGCATTGACCAATAATATCGATTGGAAACGGTATTTCGAAAAAATCAGCTGTCAGGAGCCGGAATATGTCATCGTCTTCCAAACCGATTATATGTCGAAACTGAACGGCATACTGAAACAGACAAGCATTGCCGATTGGAAAACGTATCTTACCTGGTGCGTCATCAACAAGACCGCATCATGCCTAAGTTCCGACTTCGACAATCAGAATTTCGACTTCTACGGACGCGTTTTTAGCGGCAGCCAACAACAGAAGCCGCGCTGGGAGCGCATTCTAGCGTCTACAAGCAAACATCTTGATGATGCTGTGGGCCAGCTGTATGTCGAAAAATATTTTCCGCCGCAGGCCAAACATCGCGCGCTTGAACTTGTCAACAATCTGCGTCAGGCTCTCAAAGAGCGTATCGACCAACTGGAATGGATGAGCGATGACACCAAAGCCAAAGCTCAGGAGAAACTTGCAGCCATAAATGTGAAAATCGGCTACCCCGACGAATGGTTTGATTTTTCCGGCTACCAGACATGCGACACATACGTCACCAACGTCCTTAACATGGTGAAATACAGATATGAACGTGATATAAAAGATGTTGGCAAACATGTCGATAAAGGCCGATGGTATATGTCGGCGCAAACCGTCAATGCGTATTATATGCCGCCGATGAACGAGATTGTATTCCCTGCCGCCATTCTGCAACCGCCGTTCTTCTATGCCAACGGCGACGACGCCATCAACTACGGTGCTATTGGCGTTGTCATCGGACACGAGATAACCCACGGTTTTGACGACGAAGGCCGCAACTATGACAAAGACGGCAACATCTGCGAATGGTGGACCGAGGAGGACAGCCGCCGCTTTACCGAGCGCGCGCAGACGCTTGTCAACCGTTTCAACTCATTTATTGCGATTGATACGATGCACGCTAACGGCTCGTTCACATTAGGCGAAAACATTGCCGACCTTGGTGGTCTTAACATTGCTTACACTGCCTTCAGCAAAACCGAACAATGGAAAGACCAATCGTTAAAACTCGATGGCTTCACACCCGACCAACGCTTTTTCATTGCCTACGCGCAAGTGTGGTGTCAGGTTATCCGCGACGAAGAGATTCGCCGCCGTACACAAACCGACCCGCACGCTCTTGGTTGCTACCGCATTGAGGGACCGCTGCCAAGCGTTGAGGCCTTTGTAAAAGCTTTCGATGTGAAACCTGGCGACCGTTACTATCTGCCTGATTCACTGAAGACTGTTATTTGGTAAGGGTGTTTTAAGTTGTAAGTTGTTAAAGTTATAAGTTTCGGTAATAGTTTAAGGTTGAACAAGTTTAAATGGCTGAACTTATGAATAAATCACTTATGCCTTATCACTTGTGCCTTTTCAACTAAATGAGTTATGATTCACGAAACCGACCGCCTGATTCTGCGTCCGTGGCTTGATAGCGACGCCGAAAGTCTTTACCGCTACGCCAGCGACCCGCAGGTTGGTCCCATTGCGGGTTGGCCGCCGCACACCAGCGTTGAGGACAGTCGTGAGATTATTCACGCAGTGCTATCGAAGCCCGAAACTTACGCCATTGTGCTGAGCAACGAGCCCATTGGCAGCATTGGCCTTATGCGCAACGGCGACGGCATATATCCGATTGGCGAGACCGAACTTGAACTCGGATTTTGGATTGGTGTGCCACATTGGGGACACGGCTACGCACCCGAGGCCTCACGTTGCCTTATCCGCTATGCGTTTGAGCAACTGAATGTTACAGCCGTATGGTGCGGCTATTACGACGGCAACCAAAAATCGAAACACGCACAAGAGAAAATCGGCTTTAAATATCACCACACCATTGAAAATGTGAACGTTCCGCTTATGGGCGATGTGCGGACGGCGCATGTCAACCTGATGACGCGCGAAGAGTGGCTGGCGCGAAAGTGAATAAAGCGTTGTGGTTGCACGGATAACGCTAGTTTGGAACAAGTCCAACCTTCATAAAAAACATTTTCCATTTCCAAACTGATTTTTATACATTTGTCTTGTTCTGAGTTTTGCCTTGTAAGAGGCTGAATAGTAGAGCAGACATATAGAAAGACGTTTACTGACGTTTTCCTTTGGCGAACTAAAATTCTCGCAAAATTTTAAACCATTGCCAGAGAAAAAGCAGCGGTGAACGCCTGCGTAGGTATATTGATTTGACAATCAGTATATTCTTGCGTGGGCTTCGCGTTGCTCAATCTTACAATGGTGGGTAATGCGAGAAACCTTAGTTCGTGGGAGCGAGTAACATGATTCCCACGTTTTTCGTTTTTATAAGCACCGCACTGGGGAGTCGGCGGAAAAAAGTTGCGCACGACACGGATGCAGTGTATATAGCTATGAAACGTTTGTTAGCATTTGTGTTTGCTACAATGCTTGCTGGGCAAGTGTGGGCGTACAATTTTCAAAGTGGTGATTTGTACTATAGCATCACAAGTGACAGCACTGTGGCTGTAGCATGCCAAACAGAATGGGATAACCGCCATAACAACTATTTAGGGTTAACAACAATTACCATTCCAGAATTTGTAACATACGATGGGGGTCTATATGCAGTTACAAGTATTGGAGGGTGGGCTTTTCAATATTGTAGCAGTTTGACGTCGGTTACTATCCCCGAGTCTGTTATTAGTATCGGCCTATATGCTTTTGATGGTTGTATTGGACTAAAAAACATTACCATTCCTGATGGTGTTACAGCTATCGGCAATAGCGCATTCTATAATGTTGGCAATATAATATATACAGGCAATGCCGAAGGTAGTCCGTGGGGCGCTTTGGCGGTAAACGGAATAATTGATGGGGATTTTGTTTATTCTGATGCCGAAAAGAAAAAGATTGCATTATATATTGGTGACAGCACAAATGTGACTATCCCCGCTGGAGTTACACAAATTGGGGCAAGAGCATTTTACAATTGCAAATTAACAACGGTCATCATTCCTGATTCAGTCACAAGTATTGGCTCCGCAGCATTTTATGGGTGTCCTTTAACTTTTGTTACAATCCCAATTTCTGTTAATACCATTGGTCGAAATGCGTTCAATAGTAATGCAACTTTCTATTGTGAAGCTAATATCCGACCAAGTAATTGGGTTTATAGTTATGATTCTTGGAACTCCGACAGAGGAAACGTTATTTGGGGCAGTTTTGTCGATAATGATATTCTTTATCAGAGAAACAGTATATATGATTCTAATACTGGTAATTACGACTATTCCGACAGTCTTGTTAGTTTGATAAAATATTTGGGAGACAGTTCATCGGTAGAGATTCCAGCTAAAGTAAACCGCCTTGGTAGTGAATATAAGGTGACGAGTATTGAAAACTTGGCATTCAGTGGGTGTAGTAATTTGACATCTGTAATTATTGCATGTGACCTTAACTTCACCAACGCCGGTCTATATTTTACTCACGATAGTATTAGGTATCAGGTGCTTACAAAAAACACAGTTTCGGTTATCGCCAATGGATATTCAGGCAAAGTTATTATCCCTGATACCATTACGGCTGGAAATACATTTGCGGTAACAAATATCAGCAATGATGCATTCGCTTATCGTGTCAATCTGACATCCATAACCATTGGCGATTCGGTGAAATCCATTGGTTCCGGGGCATTCCGTAATTGTAAAGGACTGAAATCAATTAGCATACCAAAATCTGTTACCAATATAGGTAGCTATGCTTTCTTAGGTTGCGACAGTCTGCAAAAAGCAGAATTTGCAAGCATTGGAAGTTTGTGCGGAATAGACTTTTATGATAGTCAATCCAATCCTTTGTTTTATGCTAAAAGGCTGTATGTCAGTGGCGAAGAAGTAACAGATGTTGTTATTCCCGATTCCGTTGAAAGCATCGGCCAATATGCGTTCTATAATTGCGACAATCTGACGTCAGTCAGCATTCCATATTCAGTGACAAGCATTGGCCAATATGTTTTTAACCAATGTTATGGTTTAACTTCAGTCAGCATTCCAAATTCGGTAACCGCCATTGGCTACGGTGCATTTAAAGATTGCATTAACTTGACAATCTATTGTCAAGCGAAAATCAAACACTCTGGCTGGGACGAGAAATGGAATATTAGCAAATGCCCTGTTAGCTGGGGAGCCACATTGAATACGGTTACTGTTAAATCAGAAAACAATACAGGAGGAAAAGTTTCCGGGTCGGGTGTTTACATCAACAATCTCACAGTAACAATTACCGCCACCCCTGCAGCTGGCTACCATTTCGTTAGTTGGAGCGATGGAAACACCGATAATCCACGTATTATAAACGCAAATGGCGATTTGGATTTGTCGGCGGTTTTCGATGACACGTACCGCATTATGGCAGCCGCGCAAAATGGAACAATAGCCTACGACACGGTTTATCACGAAGGTGATACCGCAACAATAACCGCCACCCCTTCAATAGGTTATCATTTTGTCGGATGGAGCGATGGAAGTACAGATAATCCTCGTGTAATGGTAGTAGCGAAAGATTCGGCAATTAATGCTTTGTTTGAACTAAACACATATTCGATAACTGCAACGGCTGAAAATGGAACTGTCAGCGGTACGGCAACTTATAATTATGGCACTGTTGCAACACTTACCGCCACACCAAATCAAGGTTATCATTTTGTAAAATGGGATGACGGCAACACCGACAACCCACGCAAGATAACAGTATGCGAAGAATTAACGTTATCAGCAGTTTTTGAAGCAGATGAGAATCAAGGTGGCAACAATGAAGGTGGAAGCGAAAATCAAGGAGGAAATGAAAATAACACAGCTACCGCCGTTACCGAATCTACCGCCAACGCTGTCAACATTTACGCCCACGTCAACACCATCGTTATTGAAAATGCCACCGATGAAATCCGCGTTTACAATGCAATGGGCGCATTGGTTTGTAGGGACGCGATTAATCGCGTCCGTACGGAAATACCCATCAACGGCACAGGCGTTTACATTGTAAAAACCGGCGACGTAGTGAAACGAGTTGTTGTGAATTGACAATCAGATTAACCGATTGGTAATAAACAAAGTAGGGTTGTCACATTGTGGCAACCCTACTTTATTATAATCGCTTTCGTAATTCAATCCTTCAATCCTTCTCTACCTTCAGTGTGTCGTACATTTTGCGAACCTTCTCTTTGGCTTCCTCAATCGAGTTGCCGCGAGCCAGCAGCACGGCCATACGGCGGTGTTCGTGAACTTCGGGCTTGCCGAAGATGCGCATTTGAGTGTCGGGCATTGCAAGCGTCTCTTCAAGGTTGCTGAACTTCACGTTTTGGCTGTCGCCGAAGACAACCACCGCTTTCGATGCCGATGGTCCGTGGAAGGCGATGTTCGGAATTGGCAGACCAAGAATGGCGCGCACGTGCAAAGCAAATTCCGACAGGTCCTGCGAAATCATTGTCACCATACCCGTGTCGTGCGGACGCGGCGAAACTTCGCTGAAAATCACATCGTTGCCTTTGACAAACATTTCCACACCGAAGATTCCGCGGCCACCGAGAGCGTCGGTAATCTTCTTTGCAATGTCCTGTGCCTTTGCCAGAGCGGCGTCGGTCATAGGCTGTGGCTGCCACGACTCTTGATAGTCGCCGTCTTTCTGCCAGTGGCCGATTGGGTTCAGGAAACTTGTACCGTCTTTGTGGCGGATGGTCATCAGTGTAATCTCATAATCGAAATCGATAAAGCCCTCGACAATCACCTTGCCCGCACCAGCGCGGCCGCCAGCCTGTGATATTTCCCACGAGTGGTCGACATCGGCTTCGCATTTCACCATACTCTGTCCGTGACCCGACGAGCTCATAATCGGCTTAACTACGCACGGAATACCAATCTCTTTGATGGCTGCCTTGTACTCGTCATAGTTTGCCGCAAAGCGATAAGGCGACGTTTTCAGTCCCAGCTCTTCGGCTGCCAGACGGCGGATTCCCTCGCGGTTCATTGTCAGGAATGTTGCGCGGGCAGTAGGAATCACATTGAAGCCTTCTTTCTCGAGTTCCACCAGAGTCGGTGTTGCAATGGCCTCAACCTCAGGGATTATGTAGTCGGGGCGTTCCTTGTAGATAATCTCGCGCAGCTTTTCGCCGTCGAGCATTGAAATAACATACGAGCGATGCGCAATCTGCATCGCGGGTGCGTTTTCGTAGCGGTCAACGGCCACAACCTCAATGCCGTAGCGTTGAAGTTCGATTGCCACTTCCTTACCCAGCTCGCCCGAGCCGCACAACAAGGCTTTCTTTCCGCCTTCTTTAAAGATTGTTCCAAAAGTTTCCATATTATCGATGGTTTTGTAGTTAAGTGAAAGCCAAATGTATTCATTCGTTCAACCCGATGAGCAAAGTCGAAAATCAAGTTGTTGACAATTAGCGAACAGGGACGGAATGGTGTGATGAGTAAAGGGCTAAGAGTGAAGATTTTATAAGAAAAGGAGCTGTTGTCGCCTCCAGATTCTGAATTCGTAATTCAAAATTACAGCGTGTCTTACTACACAATCTTAGCCACCATTTCGTACAAATCATTGATGCGTACCGGTTTCGACATGTAGTCAGTGCAACCGGCATCAAGGGCGGCGTCGCGGTCGGAGTCGAAGGAGTTGGCTGTGAGCGCCACTATGGGGGTGATGGTGTCGAACTCGCGGATTGAGCGTGTTGCCTCAAGTCCGTCCATAACCGGCATTTTTATATCCATGAATATTATTGAGTACTTGTTGTTTTTTGCCATTTCGACAGCTTCGATTCCGTTTTTGGCGCGGTGCAGATTGTGCCCGACAAGCATTGCCGCCAACATCATATAATTGCTGTTATTGTCCTCAGCAACAAGTACTTCCAATACTCTGTTGTCGTTCGGTTTGTTGGCCGCTATTGGTTCCGCCATAGGTTGACGGATTTCGTTTTCCTGAGTCTTTATGGGTTGGATAGGAAGCCAGGCCCAGAAAGTTGACCCTTCTCCTTGCACTGAGCTGAATCCGACACGCCCGCCGACAGCTTCGGCTACTGATTTGCAGATAGACAGGCCCAAACCGGTTCCCTGTGCAAATACATCAAGTTTCTCGAACCGGTGGAAAACTCGCTGTTTGTCGGCTTCCGAAATACCAATGCCGGTGTCTTCGACATACAATTTGATTCCGCCGTCTTCCTCCACATATCCGAACAGTATCTTTCCGTTGCGGGTATATTTTACCGCGTTCGACACAAAATTATTGACAATCTGCATTATACGATTTCTATCGGTGTTGACAATGCAGCTTTTGTATGGATTGTCGAGTTCAAGTTTGACATTGATGTTTACTTTCTTCTCAAAGGTGCTGTATATCTCGTCGAACAGAGCGGCCAAATCGAAATCGTCGTTTTTGAAATTGATGTATCCGGCCTCGATTTTGGATATGTCAAGAATGTCGTTTATCAGCTTGAGCAGCATGTCGCTGTTGCTTGAAATGTAGTGGTTGTAGAGCTCGCGTTTGTCCTGCTCGTCGGTCATTGTCAGGAGTTCGGAGAAGCCGACAATGGCGTTGAGTGGTGTGCGTATTTCGTGGCTCATGTTGGCAAGGAAGGCCGATTTAAGCAAGTCGGACCGCTCGGCCTTGGCCTTTGCCTCTTTCAGCTCGTCGAACGTCATGTAGAGCTGCGTAATCTCCTGAGCGTTGGTAAGCAGATAGCGGTGTCCGTTCTGCATTGTCAGCAAGTCTTTGCTTATGTGCCACATGCGGTGCTCACCGCCAAAATCAGTCTCATCGTTATACTCATAGCTGCCAAAATCAATGGCGCGTCGGTCGTTGTCGCGCAACTTTTGCACCTTGTCGATGTCAGATATGAACTCCTCATAGTTGTGCCCCACAACATCTTTGCGCTCCACGTTGTACAATGCGCAGAATTTGTTGTTGGCCAGCATGAACCGCATTTCGTTGTCGACATCAATCAGATAGAAAACACCCGGAATGTGGTCGATAAACGTCTTCAGCATTATGTTGGCGCGCTCGTAGCTGTCAACCATGGAGTTCCACTTGGTGTTGTCGCGGGCAAGGCCGGTATACACCTCAACACGTCCGTGGTTGTCGTGCTTCAGGGGCACAAAGTAAATCTGCATGTTGCGGATATGCCGATTTGTCCGTGGCGAGCTGAATGTGCGCACAAATACCGTCTGGTCAAAATCTTCGCAGCGTTTAAGCCGTGCTACAAGTTTCTCCATTGCCGGGCGGTCTTCAGGATACGTAATTTGCAGAAGCGACTCAATTGGTGCGTTATTCAGGCCGTCATACTCGCTATCAGTTTCATACAGAGTGATTTTATTCTTATTAACATCAAAGTCGAACTGAATCAAATCTGACTGTTTCATTGTAAGCGATGTGCGCGTGCGAATCTCCTCAAGGAATTGCCTGTAGAGCGCCTCGCCAGTGATGTTACGCGCAACACAGTTCATTTTCTCGACACGCCCGGCACGCTCCATTACGGTCATAATTATCTCATAATAAGCGTATTCGTCTTTGTCGAAATTATTTTTGATGCGGATGACATTGCGCGCTTCTTTCAAATTGCCCGAGCGTATGCTGTTGATAACAGTCGTTATTTTTTGTGCATCGGCAGGATGAACTGCAGCGTTGAACCGTTTAGTGTCAGACAATTCGGGGAACAGCGACGCATCGCCATAGATAAACTCACGCCGGCCTGTAATGAAGTTCAAGTTCCACGCCGTAAGTCCGCCAATCTTCATAATGTTTGTGCGGTCTTTGTCGAGTTCGGCTATCTCGCGGCGGTGCTTCTCCTCCGAGGTGATGTCGGCGAAACTTATAATGTAGCTCAATTTGACACCGTCGATATTGGCAACCCGCTGGCACTTAACGTGCAGGTCGCACGAGCTGGTTTTGTTCGAATGGTAGTATTGCTGTATCTCGCTGTCGAAATCGACGTGGATAAAGGTGTCGGCTATGTCGGTGCGCTGGGTTTCCATTTTGAACTCAACCGGCAATATCGGCGACTCGAACATGTTGTATTTCTGCGCTATAAAACTTTCGGCATCGCTTATGCCCATTATCTCCTGACATTTCCTGTTGATGTATTTCAGGACACCGTCGCGGTTGTAAATGGCGAACCCCACAGGCGCCAAATCAAGCACTGTCTGATATTCGTTGTACAAGGTTGAGAAAATCAAGTCCTGCGATTTGTCACGCGACGCGTCACCGACAATCATTACAATATACGATTTGCCGTTCTCGGTTATCTTGTAGTAGCGAGTGGAGATGATGCTGAGTCCGCGCCGCCCGAAAATGTTGTGTTCAATCTTGTCGCAGTCAATCTGGTTGACATAAGTCAGTATCTGCGAGTCGTCGAAGTCTTCAATGTTGCGCGGTCCGGTGTAGTTGGGGTCGTTGAAGATGTTGTAGTGCGCCGACAGGAATTGCTCTTTGTTCGGAATCTTGCCAATCTGCATGGCGGCATCGTTTATGTCGATAATGAAACCCTTGTCGTCGCTCACTACAATTCCCACCGATATCTGTTCGAAGATATGCACAAAATCGTTGAACGACAGCTTGATATTCATGTCGGGCGCAGCCTTGTAGTTGTGCAGCAGCAGGTTTATCTGCCGCACCTTTCCAAAGCGCTTGACGGCCATGATGTCGATTGTAGCTGAATTCTTGGCTGCGTCGGCGTAGTTGCTTACGATTGTGGATTTTTCAAGTTCGCCATTCACCATTTTGTCGTAAACAGACATTATGGTGTCGTACTCATCGAACATATATGAGAACTGCCTCCATGACATTCCGTTGAATTGCGTCCGGCCGACAATCTGGTTCTTGAATCTCTTTTTCGCAATGTTATAGTTGAGCAGCAGAATGTTGGAGGTGCTGTAGTGCATGTCAACCAGATTGCTGAATTCATTCTGCCTGCTGTGCTGGAAATAAGAAAGGCATGCCACTGTTACGACAATAGCCACAACCACAGCCACCAATATCCAAACAATCAGCGTTGTTCCCATCAGACAAGAATGATTAGCACAAGCGTTCTATGTCGAAAAAACATTGATTTTGAATGACAAACTCAAAAATATCTGCGTTTCGGTATGAACAAAAAAGACCTCACCGCCAATGGCGGCAAGGCCAGTTCCTTCAAAAGTCAGCAGACATTTTACTCTGTCATTTCAACCATCTTGAACGGCACTTTGATGATAGACTGATAGTCTTCGCCAGCCTCAAGCATATCATCATCCTCTTCCTCGTAATACCAAAGGATTACCACTTCGTTGCCACTTTTGTAAATAGCCTCCAGTTTCTTGAATACGTCAAGGATGCACTTCGAGCTACTTGTGTTGAAGTACTCAAGTTTCATTGACATTTCGGTAAGCGGAGCCGGCGACGAAAGATACTGCTCAAGCCAGTCAACCATTGGTTTGTAGAATTCAACAGAGTTTTCTGGAATTGAACGACCTTTGATTTCGAGTTTACCGTTCGATTCAAAAGTAACAGTTGGAGTTTTTGGTGTTCCGATAATTGAAATAGGTTCCATTTTATTAGTATTAAATAAGTTTTATCAATTTAAAGCGATGTCTAAAGTAAAAAAATTATAATTATTACTACCATTTAAAAACTGGTAATTTATTTTACCGTTCGATTTTCGTGCAATATCAACGAAACCAAGTCCGCCGCCGCCTTTCTCCGAAAAGCCTTCCTTGTCAAGAATGTCCTTGTACAGTTCTTTCAAACCGTCGCGGTCAAGCGAGTTTATCTTGTTAAGGTGCTCAGTCAGCTTCGTCTGCTGGCTTGGTGCGACATAGTTTCCAGTTATTACATGGAACGCGTTTACAGAACGCAATAATAAGCAAACTCCAACTTTTCCGCAAAAATTTTCGCCATCAATAATTGGGGTTGTTGCCGAATGATGAAAAACGTTCTGCATGCATTCTATTAAAACATTGTATATCTTCTTTTTGATAGTGGTGGCAGTGTGCTCAAGCTGCTGCTCAACAACATCAAGCGCCTGCACAATAAGCGGAGTGGTGATTTCCCCTTTGAAAAGGAAAATGACGTCGCCACCGGCCACTTTTCTATACCAATTGTCAATTTCAGAAGACATGAGCATTTGCGCAATCTTATTTGTACAATCGCAAATATATAAAAAGCTATTCTAATAATGTGTGAAAGAAATCAGATTTTGTTATTCACACCTATTTTGTTGATAATTGTCGATTATTCCGCCGCCTATCAAGTCGTTATCATGATAAAAAACAGCCGATTGTCCGGGTGTTACCGAGTCGATAGGTTCATCGAAGGTTATTTTGAGCCATTTGCCGGCAGGTTCAATGGTGGCCATTCCGCCTTTGCTGCGGTATCTGATGCGTACCAGAGCCAGCAGCGGTTCTTCGATGCTACCGGTTTTCATCAGATTGCAGTCCGACACATAAACGGTGTTGCTGAGTAAATCGTCTTTGGTGCCGAGCGTGACGGTGTTTTGGTCGGGATTGATGCTTGTGACATACATTGGCTGGCCAAGCGCTATCTGCAGGCCTTTGCGCTGTCCAATGGTGTAGTTGGGGTAACCCTTGTGCCGTCCTAGAACACGACCGTCGGTGCTGATGAAGTCGCCCTCCGGAACGGTTAGATATTCTGGCGAATTGTCATGCAGAAAATTGCGGTAGTTGTTGTCGGGCACAAAGCAAATCTCCTGCGACTCGCGCTTCTTCGACAGTTTGACGTAGCCGTGTTCGGCAGCCATTTGCCGCACTTGTTGCTTGGTAAATGTGCCGAGCGGAAATATCGTGCGCCGCAGATTCTCCTGTGACAGCTGCCACAGGAAATACGACTGGTCTTTGGTTGCGTCGAGGCCTTTTTTTATGTAATAGCGCCCCTCGTCGCAGCCAATCTGTGCGTAATGGCCGGTTGCAATATATTGACAGTCAAGCTTGTCGGCAAGTTCGATGAGCGCGCCCCATTTTATGTATTTGTTGCACACCACACACGGGTTTGGCGTGCGTCCACGCAGATACTCGCTAATAAAATTGCTGATGACTTTTTCCTTGAAAAGCTCGCGGATGTCGATTATTTGGTGCTGAAAGCCCAGGCTGTCGGCAATGTGTTTGGCTTCAAATATCGAATCGACAGAACAACACCCCGTTTCACGTTCCATACAGGCTTTGGATATGCTGTCCCATGAGCGGAATGTCACACCTTCGAGCTGATACCCCTGCTCAATCAGAAGCACAGCCGCCATGGTGCTGTCAATGCCACCACTCATCGCCATTAGGACTTTGTTATTCATAACGAGTTATGGATTAGGAGTTGGGAGTCCACTTTATTCAACTAAAAACTCAATGCGACTTCAGCCAAGTCGGGTCGCCAAAATGAAGCGCAGGGTCGTCAAGTTGGCCTTTCTGACTCTCGAGTTCGTTTATCGTTCGGTTCTGCTCTTCTTCGAGTTGGGGGCAACGTCCGTGCTTATAAACGTACTGCTTCTGGTAGTTTCCACGCTCATCGAAAATGAGCCATGAGCCTTCCATTAGGTCGTTGACGTATTTTCCTTTTTTGTTGAGTTTGCCATTGGAATGATAGACAAGTCCCTCGCCGTTGAGTTTGCCGTGGTCATAGTTGACATCGAACATTAGCGAGCCGCCGGTGGGGTAGTATTTGCGCCACTTGCCGTGTTTTTCGCCGTCTTTCCAATTCATCTCCTCAAGCTTTTTATGCTCCGATGTGTATTGGATAAAGAGCCCGTCTTTTACACCTCGTTTGTACGACTCTTGGAGGTAGAGGTCACCATTTTCTGCATAATAGAGCCAGATGCTGTCTTTTTCGTTGTCGTAGTATTTGCCTGTGGCGCTGATTTTTCCACTACGGTGAAAGAATTTAGCATCGGCAGAATGTCCGTCGGAGGCGTATGTGAGCAGTGCGTACAAATTACCATAGCTGTCGTAGCGTTTCAGTTCGCCTACCGGATTGTTATCGACAAAATAGGCTTCGTATTTTTTCTGCCCGTTGGAATATTTTTTAATCCACCGTCCTTGCTTCAATCCATTGATATCGGTATAGTTAAGCAGTGTGTCGCCTTCCTGTCCCACATTTTGGGCAACTCCGGCCATTGTGGTCAGTATCAGTGATATAACAATAAATAAACGCAATTTCATAACTTCAAATTTATTGGTAAAAGTAATATTATCCGCTGCCGTTGTTGGCTTGCGAACCATTAATTTATTCACTTTTTGTTAAACCGATATTGTTGGTACAGATTGCTGTAGTTGGCCGCATATCGAAATTCGGATTGCACCAAAATGAAAAAAATAGTGCGTTTATTATTATAGGTGCGTACAGCAGCCGTCAGTGAACAAAATTGCAAAATCCATTATAGCATCCGCAAATTACGTGTCAATCAATATATTTGTGGATTGAAACACGATATAGACAATGACCTCAGGCACAAAAACTGCATTGATAATGGAAGGTGGCGCCATGCGCGGAATGTTCACCTGCGGCGTCATTGATGTTCTGCTGGAGCATAATATCAGTTTTGACGGTGCTGCCGGAATATCGGCTGGAGCGGTTTTCGGATGCAACTACAAATCGAAGCAGGCCGGACGGGCCGTGCGCTACAACAAGAAATACAGCTACGATAAACGTTATTGCAGCCTGCGCTCGCTGCTCACAACCGGCGACTTATACGGCACCGACTTCTGCTACCGTGAGCTCCCCGATGTTCTTGACCCATTCGACAGAACCACTTTCCGCTCAAATCAAATGGAGTTTTATGTTGGCGCCACTAATGTTGTTACAGGTGAAACCGAGTACCACAAATGTACTGACGGAGAAACCACCGATATACGGTGGATGCAGGCGTCGGCCTCAATGCCGCTGGTGTCGAAACCTGTGGAAATAGACGGCTTGCTTTTGCTCGACGGCGGCATTGCCGACCCGGTTCCATACAAGTTTATGGAAAGTATGGGCTATAATCGTAATCTTATAATACTCACACAACCAGTCGGTTATATTAAAAAGAAAAGTCGCATACTGCCGTTGCTCCGACTGTTTTTGCGCCGTTATCCGAACATACGCAAGGCTATGGCCGTACGTCACTTGCGATATAACCAACAAATGCGCGAGATTGCCCAACGAGAAAAGGCTGGGACAACATTCGTTATCAGGCCTCCTAAATCGTTGAATATAAGCCGAACAGAGAAGAATCCTAATGAGCTTGAGCGTGTCTATCAGATTGGTCGTGCCGAAACGCTGCGACAAATAGCTGAAATACAGTTTTTTTTGAAAAACGAAACAAATATCTGTCTTTAAACAGAAGATATAAAACACACATTATTATATTTGTCAAAGCTGATTCAATGATGAAACGTCCATTGTCAAGGG
Source organism: Salinivirgaceae bacterium (assembly GCA_017557605.1). GTDB lineage: Bacteria > Bacteroidota > Bacteroidia > Bacteroidales > SZUA-534 > RUG13583. The sequence goes on along the minus strand of JAFYYJ010000121.1, from coordinate 8,183 downwards.
AAGAAAAGCGGGATATATTCTTCATTGTCAATAAAAAAGGAATATTATGAAAGCACAACCTTTAATCATTTAAAGATACTAAAAGACAAAAGGAAACCAGAGAATTGCAGAATAATTGAATAACCATTAAAAACTAATACTTAATAAAATGAAACGTTTGTTGTTATTACTGACAGTTGCGGCTACGTTTACGAGCTGCGCAGTTGTCGATTCTTCAGAGGCAGGAATCAAGTTCAAAAAATTCTCAGTTACCGAGCAAGGAGAGCTTCAGGCTGTTCCTATTACCGGTTGGGTGGTTTATAATCCAATAACCACATCGGTTTATAGCTATCCGGTCAATATTCAACGTGTTGATTATGCGCCGTTTACGGTTACAACCAAAGACGCCGCCGTGTTCAAAATGGACCCGCGTCTGGCTTATCAGGTTCAGCGCGACAAAGTGGTGAAGATTTTTGCCAAATATCGTGTTGATTTGCGGAAGATTGAAGACGGCTATATGAAAACTGTCATTTACGATGCTTATCGCATCACAGCCAACCGCTATACATCGGACGAGTTGATGGCCAGCCGCGCCAAGTTTGAGGCCGAGGTTCGCGTTATGCTCGACAGTTCGCTGATGAAAGAGGGCTTTATGGTGTCGGAATTCACATCGCAGATAACTCCGCCGGCATCGTTGTCGGCAGCTATAGAGGCCAAGAACAACGCTATTCAGGAAAGTTTAAAGGCTGAGAACGAAGTGAAGAAAGCTGAGGCTCAGGCGAAGATTGCTATCGCACAAGCAGAGGGTGAAGCTAAAGCTTTGAAAATCAAGGCAGACGGAGAGGCTTATTATAACCGTACTGTGGCAGCCAGCCTTAACGCGCTCCTGGTTCAACAGTACGCCCTCGAGCGTTGGGACGGCAAACTGCCAGTTTACACAGGCGGCAACAACATTCCGATGATTAACTTGAATACTACAGGGAAATAACTTGTTTAGATTATTATACAAAAGGTTGGTGGCATATTGTCACTGACCTTTTTTTGTGGTGTAGGGGAGAGGGATAGGATTGGCGTTTTCTTCTTTTCCTCTCATAAACAACAAAAGGCAGCTTAACGACTGCCTTTCGCTTTAATTTATAAACAACTTAAAACTAATTCTGGTCCTTCAGAATCACATCGTGAGCACCGCCCTCGATGATTGATGTCGATGAAACGACAGTGATTTTCGCGTTCTGTTGCAAGTCTTTGATTGACAGCGAGCCGCAGCTGCACATTGTGGCGCGGATTTTACCGAGCGTGAGTGCCAGGTTGTCCTTCATCTTACCGGCGTAAGGCACGTAGCTGTCAACACCCTCTTCGAATTTAAGTGCCGATGCGCCACCCATATCGTAGCGCTGCCAGTTCTTGGCGCGGTTCGAGCCTTCGCCCCAGTACTCTTTCACAATGCGGTTGCCGATGGTAAGTTTCTTGGTCGGCGACTCGTCGAAGCGGGCAAAGTAGCGGCCCATCATCAGGAAGTCGGCGCCCATAGCCAGTGCCAGCACCATATGGTAGTCTTGTACAATGCCGCCATCAGAGCAGATTGGAATGTAGATGCCGGTCTTTTTGAAGTATTCGTCGCGGGCGGCTGCCACATCCATAACGGCTGTAGCCTGACCACGGCCAATGCCCTTCTGCTCACGGGTGATGCAGATTGAACCGCCACCGATGCCAATCTTGATGAAATCGGCGCCTGCCGCAACCAGATAGTCAAATCCTTCTTTATCAACAATATTGCCTGCACCAACCTTTACGGTGTCGCCATATTTTGCTTTTATCCATTTCAGTGTTTCAAGCTGCCATTCCGAGTATCCGTCCGACGAGTCGATGCAGAGAACATCAGCGCCAGCCTCAATCAGAGCTGGAACGCGCTTTTCATAGTCGCGGGTGTTGATGCCTGCGCCCACAAGCAGTTTCTTGTTGGCGTCCGACAACTCGTTGGGGTTGTCGTGGTGGCTGTCGTGGTCCTTGCGGAAGACAAAGTACATCAGGTTCTGATTCTCGTCGATAATCGGAAGAGTGTTGAGTTTGTTGTCCCAGATGAGCTGGTTGGCGTCGCTCAAAGTAATTCCGAGTTTGCCCACGGTCAGTTTGTCGAACGGGGTCATATGAAGTTCAACCTTGTCGTTCAGGTCGTCCTTGTCAGTGCGGTAGTCGCGGCTGGTAATCATACCCAGCAGGCGGCCGTTTGGTGTTCCGTCGTGCGTTACGCCAACGGTCGAGTGGCCGGTGCGCTGAATCAGGTCGAGCACGTCGTTCAGGGTGCTGTCGGGTTTCACGTTCGAATCGCTGGTTACAAATCCGGCTTTGAATTTCTTTACGCGGCGGACCATTTCGGCCTGCGACTCAATGGGTTGCGACCCGAAGATGAACGACAGACCGCCGTTTCGCGCAAGCTCGATTGCCAGGCCTGAGTCGGAAACCGACTGCATAATTGCCGACACAAACGGAATGTTCAGACTGATTGCCGGTTCTTCGCCTTTTTTGAATTTTACAAGCGGTGTGCGCAGCGACACGTTGTTAGGTGTGCATTGTTTGGTTGTGAGTCCGGGAATGAGCAGATACTCGCCGAAAGTTCTTGATACGTCGTTGAAAATCTTTGCCATTTTTGTTGCGTTTTTCGGAATAAAAAAAATTTTGCAATGATACGGATTTAGGTTGGTTCTTCGACCGACACTCGCGGATTTTTTTTCGATGTTGTTAGCCGATAATCTATAACGCAATAAGCATACACTCCGCCAGAATTATAGATTTGCACAATTAATATTATATGGTATTTTTGGCGTAAACAGAAACAGGTAATTATTATGAAAAGATTGGTATTTGTATTGATGTTTGCATCGCTCAATTGCTTTGCCCAATATGAGACAGAAACACACGTGTTTTGGCAACCAGATGTGAAACTATCTTTTGATATGTTTCAAGGACAACCTTCCGATTCGACAATTGAAAAGTTAAAGAAGGCCAACTTATATCACGCAATTGCTGCTGGCTTGTGGGGAGAACTTGATGTGCCTGCGACAAAGCGAGGATGGAAAAAGATGGCAGAGAAAGTTTATTTCTGTGCGGCATTGGACAAAACACAATCGTTTTGGATTGTTCGTGACAGCACAGAATTAAAATATGCACAGATGCTGTGGGATATTTGCGAACTTGCTACTCGCATATCAAGAAGAAATCTTGCAGATATTCTTAATGATATGTATGAAGGCAAGAAAGGAAATGGTGGCGCAGCAATTATGTACAAGACTTGTCATAACGATGGAAAGGAATTTGGCAAAGGATTTACGGATGCAATTTTTGATGAAGTCATAGCTGTTCGCGATGAAGATGCTTATCAGAAATGCCGAAAACAAATTGATTCACTTTTAATTAAAACGGAACAATTTGCAACAACAAAAGAAGAGATAGAACGATTTATTCGCGATACACCCGACGAAGGCTACATTAAACCGGCATCAATAATGGATGACGTAAAACACCGAGGCACAATTAGATATTAAAAAAATAGAGACGTGCCGTATGACACATCTCTACTTAAAACTTTAATAACTTACAACTTAAAACTCACCGTCAGCAATGGTCGTGCTCGCCGCACTCGCAGCCGTGTTCCTCAAACTCTAGCGTGGCGTGGCCGATGCCAAAGTCAGCCATTGTGTGCTTGATTTCGATTTTAATGCGCTGCATTTCAGGCATATTGCTTGTCACCACATGTGCTGTGGCGGCTGTCTCGGTGGTGCTTATGGCCCACACGTGCAAGTGGTGAATCTCTTCAACGCCGTCAATCTTGCAGATGTCGTTGGTGAGCCGCAGAGTGTCGATTGAAGCCGGAACGCCGTCCATAGCCAGTCGCAGGCTGTCTTTCAGCAAATCCCAGGTCGATACTATGATTATCACAGCCACGGTCAAGCCGATGATGGCATCGATAAAGTACCAGCCGGTGAAGTAAATCACCACGCCCGAAACCACCACGCCGACTGATACCAGCGCGTCGGCGGCCATATGCAAATAGGCGCCCTTCACGTTCAGGTCCTTGTCTTTCTTGTCGATAAACAGATAAGCCGTCAAGCCGTTGATAACCACGCCGATAGCCGCAGTGATTACAATTATTTTGCCGCCCACAGGCTCGGGGTTCAGCAGTTGTTCAACACTCTCATACACAATGAATACCACGGCCACCATTAGAATTATCGCGTTAAGCAGCGATACCAGCACGGTGCTTTTCTTGTAGCCGTAGGTGTAGCGGCGCGACGCACTGCGTTTGGCCATTCGGAAGGCGACTAATGCCAGCAGCAGACTCGCCACATCGCTCAAGTTGTGGCCCGCGTCGGCCAACAGGCCCATCGAGTTGCTCACCCAGCCGGCAGTGGCTTCGGCCACCACAAACAGCACGTTGAGCATTATGCCCACAATGAACGCCTTGTTGAGCGATGTCAGCTCGTGGCTGTGGTGATGATGATGGTGGTGTCCGTGTTCGTGATGGTGGTGATGATGTTCGTGCTCACCGTCTTCATCGTGGTGGTGATGATGATGTTCTTCTGCGTGATGATGCTCGTGATGGAGCTCATTGTGCTCGTGATGCTCATGATGATGCATCTGATTTTTGTTTTCCGTTTCCATGACTATAATGTTTTAAATTCTTTCGGAAACAAAAATATTATACGCCAGCTGCAACTAGGTTGCAAAGTTTTAAATAACTATATCTTCTTCATTTTCAAAACCATGAATAGCATTGGAAACTGACAAAGAAGTAGATTATCATACCCATAATATCGTTGGTAGTGGTAATGAACGGTCCGGTAGCCACGGCGGGGTCGATTTTTATCTTCTCGAAAGCCAATGGCAGCGATGTCCCAACAATGGCCGCAAAAAGCACCACGGTTATAAGCGAAATGCTGACAGTCAGGCACAATGCGAACGATTGTCCTACAACCATATTGTAAATCAAGGCGATAAGTGCCACGATTGAGCCGTTAACCAATGCCACCAGAACCTCTTTGATAATCTTGCGGCTGGCTGAGTCGAGACCGAGCGAGTTGTTGGCAAGTCCCTGCACAATAATCGACGACGATTGTATGGCCACGTTTCCGCCCATAGCGGCAATCAGCGGAATAAAGAACGCCATTTCGGGGTGTTTTATCAGCTGGCTGTCGAAACCGCCAATGACAACGGAGCCAAGTATTCCGCCAGCCAGACCAATCAGTAGCCAAGGGATACGGGCGCGCGTCAGTTTGAACACCGAGTCGTTGGAGTCGATGTCGCCAGTGATACCAGACATCAATTGGTAATCCTCCTCGGCCTCGTCTTTGATGACATCGACAACATCGTCAATGGTGATGCGGCCTTTTAGCCGTCCGATGCTGTCAACAACTGGTACCGACACCAAGTCGTATTTTCGCATTATGTTGGCAACCTCCTCACAGTCATCGTCGGTTTTGACATAGCGGATATCTTCTATAAGGTTCTTTATCAGTTCGGTGTCTTTTGCCAGCAGCAGTTTTTTCAGATGCAACACACCTTTCAGCATGTCTTGGCTGTCGGTAACGAAAACGTAGAAGAATTCATCGACTTCGGAAGCCTGTTTCCGAATTTCTTCGATGCACGCGCGCACTGTCAGCTCCTCGTTGACGCTGACAAGCTCCGTCGCCATAAGACCGCCGGCCGAGTCAGGTGCGTAGTTCAGCAAGTCGACAATGTCGCCGGCCTGCTCAATATCGCTGATGTTGGACAACACCTCATCCTGCTTATCTTCAGGAAGTTCCGAGATAATGTCGGCGGCATCATCGGAATCGACGTGCTCAATCACCGAGTGAGCAATCTCCTGGCTAGGCAAATCTTTAAGCAGCTCGCCACGTTCGTCTTCTTCAAGTTCGACAATAGTGTCGGCGGTTATCTCCTCAGGTAGCAGATTGATAAGATACTGCCGTTCCTCCGTTTCCAATTCGCCAAGAATCTCAGCAATATCGGCCGGGTGAAGCTCCTTCACCATACTTTCTATCTGCACGTCGGCGTGCTCTTGAATGGCCGTCTGTAGTTGCTCGATAAATTCTTTATTAAGTTCGAAATTCATAAGTCAAGTTATTGTTTTATAATATTTTCGATAATGTTGGTTAGTTCCACAAACTCACTGACGCTTAGTTGCTCAGGGCGTTGTTGGAACACAGGTAAGTTAGGTTTGGCGTCTTTTAGAATCGGTTTCAAGCTGTTCGACAGTGTTTTACGTCGCTGGTTGAAACTTGTCTTCACAATTTGTGTGAACAGTTGCTCATTGCACGGCAGATGCTCAACATTGTTGCGCACAAGTCTGATGACGCCCGATTTCACTTTGGGCGGAGGGTCGAACACATGCTCGTGAACAGTGAACAGATAATCAATATCATAGTAGGCCTGCAGAAGCACACTCAATATGCCGTATACTTTCGAACCCGGTCCCGATGCCACGCGTTCCGCAACTTCTTTCTGGAACATTCCAACCATTTGTGGAATCATCTGTCGGTTCTCGATAATCTTGAAAAGTATCTGGCTCGATATGTTGTAGGGAAAATTGCCGGCAATGGCTACGGGTTGGTCAAAAAGCGAGGGCAAGTTGAGCTTCAGAAAATCGCCTTCGATAATGCGGCCGTCGAGTTCGGGCATTTCGGCTTTCAGATATTCCACCGATTCGCTGTCGATTTCAACCACGCGCACATCGGCGTTGGGGCGGCGCAGAAGATGTCTTGTAAGGATGCCCATACCGGGTCCTATCTCCAGAATCAGACACGGCGCATTGCTGGTGAAACCATTGGCAATATCGGCTGCAATGCTTTGGTCTTTAAGGAAATGCTGCCCAAGATTTTTCTTCGCCCTTACCTTTTGCATCGTCGTTTTTTTAGGTTGGAAAGATAAATTTTTAGGTTCGTTCTGAAAATAGTTGAAACACGTTTTTCAGATTTTCTTTGAATATGACCGCAAGATTGTTTGTCGCACATGTTTTTTAAATGGCATAAATGCAAAAAATCAGCATTTTTGTGATGCTCAAAACAAAAGGAATGAACACAAAGCCACATTCTTACATCCGTCCACAGCTCTCGGCACTATTGGTGCTTGGCATCGGCATCTTGCTTGCGGCCAAACCCGCCTTTGCCTTCAAGCCCGACAGTCTGCGTGTGGCCGACGAGTCGTGCCGGTTCCGCCCTGTGCAGTTGATTGCGCCTACGGTGCTGATTACGACAGGCGCCATTGGTGTATCGAACGGCTGGTTCTGCGACCGCAAAAACGATGTCAGAGATAATTTTGAGAATTGGCGAGGCGACCGAAGGCTCAAAATCGATGAATATGTTCAGTATTTGCCCGTTGCGGCGCATTTGGGACTCGGCTTTGTCGGGGCCGACGCGCGGCATCCTTTCCGTGAACGCATTGCTGTTGCGGCTACAGGCTGTATCATAATGCAGAACATTGTTTCAGTTACCAAATATTTTGTCAACGAGAAGCGCCCAGATTCCAATGCTCACAATTCGTTTCCGTCGGGACATACGGCTACAGCTTTTGTGGGTGCCGAAATGATTCGTAAGGAGTACGGAAATACTTGGGGTGCAGGTGCTTACGCTGTGGCAGGCAGCATCGGTTTTCTGCGCATGTACAACGACCGCCATTGGCTGAATGATGTGCTTGCTGGCGCAGGAATCGGTATTCTGGCGGCTAATGTAGCCTACTGGATACTTCCTGCGGAGCGGAAGCTTTTCCATTGGGACCAGACAACAGAGATGAGTATTCTTCCCGTTTACAACATCGACAATCACAGCCTCAGTTTGGCGTTCTCGGCGGTGTTTTAGTTGCAGACTGCGAAGCGGCCTGTAATAATAAGCTGTGCGATAATGAGAAAAAAACTTTCTGCAGACTATTGCAACAAACGGAAAAACCACTACTTTTGCACCGTCAAAAAGACATAACCGGTCGATTCGTCTAACGGTTAGGACGAGAGATTCTCAATCTCTAAATAGGAGTTCGATTCTCCTATCGACTACCAAAGCTGCGAAAAGGCAGCTTTTTTTGTTTAAAACAGTTTTTGTGCTGTTTATGAACCTTTTAACGATGTATTGTTATGGAAAGACGTGTTAGAGTGCGCTTTGCACCAAGTCCGACGGGAGCCCTTCATATTGGAGGTGTCCGCACAGCTTTGTACAACT
>JAFYYJ010000120.1 GCA_017557605.1 Salinivirgaceae bacterium | reverse complement strand
TGCCTGCCTTGAACAGGAAGTCAACTTCGGCGTTTGTCTTGTTGTATTCAGCCACCAACTTCTCAACCAGCGGTTTAACCGAATTTGGCACGTGCAGTGTAACCTGTTGATTCTGTGCCTGAACCGAGCCTTGCAGCCCTAAAACTATTGCTATTGTGTATATTATCTTTTTCATATCGATGTTCTTTTTAAAGTATTTATAATGAAATTGTTGTGTATTGGTAATGGCTTTTTTTCGAGCGGTGCCATTAAACCGCCTTTCCTCTCCTCACTCGTTGCAACAGCAACACATTCGCATTCGTTTCTCAATTGTTCTCATTGCTTTATTTCCTCGTTTGTTTTTACGATGCAAAAGTGCGATGTTTGGAAATATCCACCAAATAGTTTGATTATTACGGAAGATATAACCATAAAATCAACTTTTGTAGAATTTGATTCTTTGCGCCCCCTCAAATAAGCGGGGGTCGTAGAATAAAATTCTACTAACACGGTAGTTTAATAGGTTGGTATGGCATTTTTCGTGGTGGTAATAATGGTGGATTTGTAGGGATTGTGCGGCGGAACGGGGGGTAATTATCAATATTTACAACGGAATCCCGATGGTTATCGGGAACGGAAAACACGGAATCAAACGCCGAAGGTGTGGCACAACATTTTTTGTACCGTCCCGTTCGGGGCTCGGTTTGTGGTTCACGTATTTGAGCGGTGGTTCACACCACCGCCTGTGTTATGCCGTCCTTTCAGGACTGACTAAACAATGGGTTACGGCATAAAACACGCAAGGCTGCCCAAAAAGACAGCCCTGTCGCGTTATATCACAAAAGAAACTTTATGTTGTCAAATTGCCAAGTTCCTGACACAGTTTAGTAATCTCACCAACTGCATTCCATTTATCCTCAATAACCTTTTTAATACGCGAACTTATCTCTTGAATCTTGTGTTTGTCATTATCAATTGGCAATTCCAACTCTTTCCATCTGTCTGCGATATTGGGTAATGTAGTTTCTATCAATATTTTATTCTCTGCTTGCATTTGAGTGAGTTTATGAGAAAGCAAGTACAACAAATAATATGGGGTTATGCCATAATCATTATTTTCTGCCACTCGCAGAATTAGGATTTCTCTTGTGTACAAGGCTTTAGTATCAAACGGTGAAACCATTGCTACGCTTCCGATACGATAACTTCCTCGACGCACATAAAGAATGTCGTGAACATTTATATCCTTTTTATTCCCTTTCTTTTCAAGATATGTTTCTAATGGTATTTTTGAAGTGGGGTCCTTGTAAACTTCCCAATTCACAATATCCTTCACACGAATATAAGGAATATCACCCCTACCTTTAGTTTCTGCTTCAGGTGAACCGTGACCATCAAAGTAGGTTATTACTTTATCCTTTATCAATTTACTTATTGGCACAAGTGTTTGATTGTTTTCTTGTGCTTGTTGGTTTATTTCCTGCATTTTGTTTTGCCAATAATAACGCGGAACATAAACCTCTTTTTGTTCAACCAAGTGCTTGTCAACAGTAAAACAATATTTGCTAAAATTTTTCTGTTTTAATTCTTCGATTATTAAAGGGATGTCATCCCAAAGTTTAGTTGTGTCAACTTTTTTTGCTTTAGAATCCCAACGGAACATTTCTTTCCCTTGGTGGTCGTGCCCCATTTGCTCCGCCACAGCCATATTTATCAATTGCTGTTGTGGTCTACCTTTTTGCAGAATAATCACCACACATTTTGCATTGTTGTGCGGTCTAAAAGTATTATGGGGCAAATCAATAAGCCACATTACATTATTATTTTTCAAGAGATAATGTAGAATGTATTTTGTGCGTGGCGCGTGAAAATACGTTTCAGGAATAATCAAGCCCAACCGTCCACCATCACACAACAATGACAAGCAACGTTCTATGTAAATTATTTGAATTGCTTCTTCTTTTTTTAGTGTGTTGGTTTTTAAAAACTCACCATTTTCTAACTTCCAGGTATATGCCAAATCATATTGTTTTAACTTGTCTTCGCCTGTAACCTTAATGTCTTTGCCAAACGGTGGATTTGCCAAAAGAACATTGAAATGTCCCAAACCGACAGATTGTTGAGTGGCATTTTTCCATTCTGACGGACGTACTAATGCGTCTTCACAGAAGACACCACCTTTCCCGTCGCCCAAAATAGCCATATATGCTTTCGTGACTTTTGCGAGAAAAGAATCTTTTTCAATGCCTTTGATACATTTTATGGCACAACTCTTTTTTTCTTCCTCAAGCGCAATCTCGCTCCAACCATATTCTTTTGCTTGCTTTTCCAGTTGGCGCCACATATAACGCATACTTTCCACAAGAAAACCTCCCGACCCGCAGGCAGGGTCTATAACAATCTCATCAGGCTGTGGTTTAACAATTTCCACCATCAATTTCACGACATTGCGTGGCGTGAAGAACTGCCCTTGCCCACCTTTTAATGCATATTGAATAAAAACTTCAAAGGCATCCGCAATAACATCGCGTTCTGTATCTATTAAGCAATATGCTTGTAATTCTCCAACAACATATTTTATGCTTGCATCATCGAGTTTTACCTCATCAGCAACTTCAAGAACTTCGTTATACTTACTTTTTACTTTTGAAAACAGGTCTTTTATTCTTTTGCTAACTGTTGCGCTATCTTCATTAAGACCAGCACGGAAGGTAACGGTATCATCCATTTTGGTAAACCTTTCGTCATAGATTTTGCAGAAGATAATATTGATTATCTGTTGCGCTATGGTTTGGTCCATTGTGGTGCCAGTGGCGTTTCCAGCAAGATAATTGCGAATGGCGTGAAAAACAGTCTTCAAATTGTGCGTTGCTTTTAGGTCTCTGCGTTTGAACTTGCCAATATCTTCCAACCGCTCACCAAACTTTGGAATATTGGGAATGTCCTTAAATATCACACGACCATCCTCCGTGATTTGTTTCAGTAAGTAAAAACGTTCATTCCCATTGAACCATACGCCTAAACAGGCTTTCGAAAGGGTGAGATAGTTCTCGAGTTGTGTGCGGCCGTCTTTGCGGGTCTTTTTTTTACATTCAACAATTAGATAAAGACTGTCATCGGTCTTTTCGCCGTCACTAAACACAGCAATATCAACGGGATATTCCTTCTTAGTATCGGACGGGCGCACTTTTACGTGAAACTGTGGCCGTGTTTGGATTTGTGCTTTCGGATAACCGTAGTCTTCTACCAAAATTCTCGAAAAAACTTGTGTTGCTTCAACTTCTTCGGGTGATGCTTTTACTTCTTGCCCCGAAATGTAGTCGACTACGTAGCCTTCTTTGGGCTGTTTTTGTTCTTCTGCCATTTGCTTTGCGTGTTTTGCGCCCACTTATCCGATTCGGGTTGGCGGGCTAACCATAAGACCAAAAAAAAGCGTGGATTTAACATTATCCACGTCTTTAGGCCCTAGGAAAGCCCGATTCTCCAGATAAGTCAAGCCCACGCAAATGCGTAGGCATTGCAGACTTATTCTTTAGAGAATCTTGTGTTTCTGAATTCCTAGGTTCAAAGACGATTCCGAATAAAATCAGTAATGCGCTGATTAATAATATGTCAATTCAAAATTTACTTTCTGTTTCTTATTGATTATGTTTTTGTTCAACAAAATGTTCGCGGGCGATTGCTATGGCCCGTTGCAGTTTTTCGGCAAGCAATTTCTTGTCGGGCAACTGCGTGTAATATTGTGCCACCTTTATCGGACTGTTCTCGTCCAACATCAGGTACTCAATGTGTTCGGTGTTTCCTTCGCTACAAAGAATCATTCCAATAGGTGATTCCTCACCGTTGCGGCGCTCGTTTTGGTTCAAGTAGCGCAGGTAAAGCAACATCTGCCCTTCGTGTTCGGGTTTGAATTTGCCCAATTTCAGGTCGATGGCAACCAGACGGTGCAGCGAGCGGTGATAAAACAATAGGTCGATATAATAGTCAACCGCATCAACGGTTATGCGTTTTTGTCGGCCAAGGAAAGCGAAGTCGGTGCCCATTTCGCAGATAAAATCCTGAAGTTGAGCCACAATGGCCGATTCCAAATCTTTTTCCGAGAACACTTCGGGCAAGCCGAGCATATCAAGGAAATAACTGCTTCGGAAAACAATGTCGGGGTTGAGAGTGTTGTCATCTTTCAACTGCGCAAGTTCCTGCTTTATCACATCCTCAGGCTTTCGGCTGATGGCTGTGCGCTCGTAAAGTTGAGCGTCGATTTTAGCGTCAAGCGTGCGCGTATCCCAATGCTCAATGCGGCACATCTCCATATAGAATTGTCGCGCAAGCGGGTCTTCTATGAACATTAACGAGCGAATATGTGTCCACGAGAATTGGGTACTCACTGCGTACCGAATCTCATTTTCTGAAAAAGTATACGCAGCGCGTATACAATGTAGTAAACTTCTATCGCTCCAACCATTGCCATATCTATCGGTCAGTTTAACTGCTAAATTCTTAACAATTTGTTTTCCATATTCGGCGCGTTGGTTGTAGAGCACATCTTCCTTTATTCGTTTACCTACATACCATTTGGTCAGGCAGATTTCGGAATTGACATAGACAGCAACACGTCTGCGAGCATCATCAATAATGCCGCAAACATCGTTGAACAAAATGTTCTCGCCCTTATTTTTCTGCTCTATGTCGCTCATTAGGATGACTTATATTTAACGTTTCTGTTTGTGCAATAATAATGATATTTTCTGTCCACGACAATTCTCTCACCGCTGGTGAGAGTTTGCCGATGAAATGATTTCGTTTCAAACCACAAAATTTCAGACGTTAATTTACAATGCGTTACATCTGTTTGCTAAACCACCTCAATTATACTCAAAATATCAAAACAACCTACTATGGGCCAAAAAAGGCCCGCAACTTTCGTTACGAGCCCCTCAAAACACAGAAATATAAACCTCATTTCAATGCAAAAGCAATCCTTTCCAGTGCTTCCTGCAAGACAACGCGCGGTGTGGCCACGTTGAGCCGCATAAAGCCTTCGCCGCCGGGACCGAACATTTCACCGTCGTTAAGCGCAAGGCGGGCGCGGTTTATAAACAGGTCGTTCAGTTGGGCGTGGTTGAGACCGAGCGGGCGGCAGTCGAGCCAGACAAGGAACGATGCCTGCGGACGCAACGGCTTGATTCCCGGCAGATTATCGCGGCAGAAATCCTCAACCAGGCGGATATTATCTTCGATGTAGGTCAGCATTTGGCGGCGCCACTCCTCACCTTGCGTAAAGGCGGCAATGGTGGCAATGGGCGCGAACAGTGTCGGCTCGTCGAACTCGTTTGCCGACAGCCATTTAAACAGCGGACGGCGCAGAGCCGGGTTAGGCACAATGGCGTATGAACTCACAATTCCGGCAATGTTGAACGTTTTCGACGGTGCGCCAAGCGTGATGCTGCACCGCGCGGCGGCTTCGGACACGGTGGCAAACGGAATGTGCCTGTGACCGAAAAGGGCCAGGTCGCAGTGAATCTCGTCGCTGATGACAATGACGTTGTTGCGGTCGCAGATGTCGGCCACGCGCTCAAGCGTCTCGCTGTCCCAAACAATGCCGCCAGGGTTGTGCGGATTGCTTATCAACAACATTCGGTTGCGCGGGTCGGCAGCCTGACGCTCAAGCAATTCAAGGTCCATACGGTAGCCCGTGAGCGTGCCGTTGGCGGTTATCTCGCAAAGCGGATTGTTCACCACCTCGCGGCCGTTGCCAAGCGTTGTCAGACGGAACGGATGATAGACCGGCGGCTGAATGATGACGCGCTCGTCGGGTTTCAGCAAGGCGTTGATTGCCATACCGATACCTTTCACCACGCCAGGCACAAAAGTCAGCCATTCACGCTCAACAGTCCACTGATGATGGTCAAGAATCCAGCGTTGAATCGATGTCCAAAGTTCGTCGGGCGTGGCGGTGTAGCCGTAAATCGGATGCTCAACGCGACGGCGCAGAGCGTCAACAACAAAAGGCGGCGTGGCAAAATCCATATCGGCCACCCAAAGCGGCAGCAAATCGGCTCGACCGTAACGCTGTTGCAAAACAC